>JAWPOG010000023.1:0-54975 GCA_033345155.1 Alphaproteobacteria bacterium
TATGGTCATTTTTTCAATTTTTTGTCCATCAAATTTATTCAAGTTTGCTTTGAATTCGGCGTTTGCTGCATGACAAACAGATTCCAAAGACCAGTATTCAACAGGCTTAAAACCTTCAATTTCTTTTTCGCGATCTACAACCAGTTTTACAGCCACGGATTGTACGCGCCCTGCAGACTTGCCTAAATTTCTGCGCCACAACAGTGGGGAAATGCCAAAGCCAATCAGGTAATCTAATGCGCGACGCACCAAATATGCATCTACTAAATTCTTATCAATTTCGCGCGGGTTTTGAATTGCTTCACCGACGGCTTTTTTTGTGATTTCATGGAATGCAACACGATAAACTTGCTTGTCTTTTAATAATTTTTTTGCTTTTAAAATATCCAGCAAATGCCATGCAATAGCTTCCCCTTCGCGGTCAGGGTCGCTTGCCAGATAAACTGCATCTGCTTTTTTTAATTCATCAGTTATCAGTTTTATTTGTTTTTCTTTACCTGGCATAATTTGCCATTTCATTTTGAAATTATTTTCTGTATCTACACTGCCATTTTCGGGCACCAAATCGCGCACATGTCCAACAGATGCGATAACGCGCCAACCTGCCCCCAGATATTTTTCAATTGTTTTTGCCTTGGACGGTGATTCGACAATTAATAAATTCATACCTTTAACTCCCCTTTGCAGATAATTGTTGGTCTTTGTGAATATGTGCATTTTGGCACAGCCCAAACCCGAACATCAGTGATAACAGACTGCTGCCGCCAAAAGACATCAATGGCAACGGTACGCCGACGGTTGGTAATAATCCCAAAACCATAGAAATATTTATAAAATAATAAACAAAAAAGTTCAACATAAATCCAAAACAGATTAATTGTCCAAATCTGTTTCTGCACATTTTTGCTGTCCAGAACAGCACTGCTACAATCCATGTATATATAGCTAATAAACTGAATGCACCAATAAAACCGAACTCTTCGCCCAGCATTGTAAAAATAAAATCTGTCTGTTTTTCGGGCAAGAAAGATTGTTGAGATTGCGAACCTTTTATATACCCTTTACCAGTCATGCCCCCGCTGCCGAAAGCTATTTTTGCCTGATTGATTTGATATCCCGCCCCCTGCAAGTCGCTGGTCGGGTTAAACAGGGTAATAATTCGTCCGCGTTGATAGTCATGTAATCCCCCATACCAAATTGCAGGTGCTGCCATACACCCCAGAACAGCCGCAATAATAAACCATTTTTTATTTGCACCCACAATATAGAACACACCAATGGTAATCATACCCAGCGACAAAGCCGTACCCAAATCCGGTTGTGCCACAATCAAACCAAACGGCACCAGCAACATCAATATCGGCGCAATATAGTTCTTGAATTGTCCCAGTTCCACTGAATTAAACCAAGCAAAATATCGTGCCAACGCCAACACCAATGCAATCTTAATTAATTCCGATGGTTGTACATGAATAAATCCCAGGTTCAGCCATCTTTGTGCCCCCATACCTGTATGCCCAACAAAGGTCACTAACACAATCATAATCAATGCTACTGCATAAATCAGATAAGCTGATTTAACCCATGTCTTGATATTGGTAAAAGCAGCAAAGAAAAACACCCCAAAACCCAGCAAAATCTTGAATAATTGAGACAGTGCAAACGGTTTCCAATGTCCACCACCCGCAGAAAACAACACAACAATAGAAATCGTAAGCACCATACACATCGGCACAAACAACCCCCAAGAAAAACGCCCCAGTTTTTCACCAAAATTCATCATATTCGCGTTTGAAATGCGTGTTTTTAATGCCATTTTAATTTTTTATCCCCTTTAACAATTCCCGCATAACCGCAGAAACAGTGCGTGCAGCGGGTCCACTGCCCCCAGAATGTTCTGTTATTGCACATACGGCATATTTTGGATTATCTGTCGGCGCATATCCGACAAACAACCCATGATTTCGCATGCGCCATTGTAATTGTTCATTGGTCAAAACACCACTCAGACGCTCTTTTTTTGAAATGCTGCGCACCTGAGAGGTTCCAGTTTTTCCACCCATACGCATACCTTTTACATTAATTGCGCTGCCGACTGCGGTACCACCCTTTTTCAGTACCATTTCCAAGCCCTTTAACACATGTTGGACATTTTTTTGTTGCAATTTCAAATTATCAAACACAGGTTTTTCATTATCGTAAATCAATCGTGGTACCACGCGCCTGTTCGAAGCCGCTCGTGCCATCATCACCGCCAATTGCAAACAGTTTGTCAATATAAATCCCTGGCCGATACCGGAAATAACGGTATCACCATGAACCCATCTGTATCCGATATTTTTTTCTTTCCAGTATCTGTCGGGCATAACACCGGGCATTTCTCGTGACAAAATATCGTCCATAAATGTTTCTGTAAATCCCAGACGAATCGCCATATCTTTGATTGCATCAATCCCGATACGCAAAGCCACCTGATAAAAATAAATATCGCAAGAATGTTGTAAAGCCCCCGCCAGGTCCACATACCCATGTCCCTTGTCTTCCCAACAGTGATAGCGTCTGTCACCATAGTCCCAATAACCCGGGCAAAATATTTTTTCCTGGGGGGTAATTGCACCAGATTCCAAAGCCGCCAGTGCAACAACAATCTTAAAAGTAGAACCGGGCGGATACAACCCTTCGATTGCTTTGTTCATAAAAGGTTTGGCTTCGTCTTCACGCAGGTTTTGAATATATTCATCCCCGTCATCTTCGCGAAACATATTCGGGTCAAAACTGGGGACGGACACCATTGCCAAAATATCACCTGTTTCTATATCCAATGCCACGCCACATCCCGACCTGTGTTGTGTCAGCGCATCATACATTACGCGTTGCGCATTTTCATTAATAGTTGTTTTGACATTTTGTCCAACGATTGGTGCGACATATTGCGATTTATCTTCGCCTGTAATTCGTCCAACAGCATTTGAAATTAAAACAGTTTGGCCTGCTTCCCCTTTTATATCATCATCAAATCGTTTTTCCAGACCTGTAATCCCGGTTGTTAAAAACGGTGCATTTGGAACTGGTGTTTTTGGTTCACCCACATAACCGAAAATCTGTGCACCAGCAGGCCCCATTTCATAAATACGGGCATAACCGCTTTCCACATGCAATCCTGGCAGATTTTTTGCCTGCAAACGCGCCAACATATCCCAGTCTGTATTTTCGCTGACCAGTACAGGCTGAAATTTTAACTGTTTTTTTATTTTTGCCCGAATTTTTTCGACGCGTTTTGGTTTTAAATTCAAATCAGTTGCCACTGTATCAACCAAAGCATCTATGTCATACGCTTCTTCTGGTACTATATAGATACGATAAATCGGTGCATCGCGAGACATTGAGGTGCCATTTCTGGATAAAATTTTGCCACGTTCAGGCATATCAATTTGAATGCGATAAGAATTGCTTTCGCTTTTTTCTTTATAGCTCTTATAACTAAACAACTGCATTTGCAACATTCGCAATACCAAAGCAGATGTCATTACCACACCAGCGGTTAAAAACAGCGCGCTTCGTCTGTCAAAGGTTCTTGCCACTTCTTTATCTATCATAGCCAACCCTTTGAATTATTTTTGCAATCGGGACATAAACTGCGCACCCCAATGCAAACATCCACAGCCCACGCAATGCGTTCATAAATGTAAAGCCCATAATGACCTGAATAAATACAGCCAGTCCAAAAAACACCATAAACACAAGCAGTCCATATTTATCCATCCTTGTAATATCGATATAGGTCTGAAAACCGTTGATTGAATAAAACAGACAATAGATTGCCAGCCAAAAACAAACCGTTTCAAAATTGTAATCCAGGCATACACACATCAAAATTGAAAATAAAACAAACCAATCTGTCGGTCGTACAAAAGAACAAATAAAAATCGGCACAATCGCCAAGACCCCCGCCGGATTCCAAAACGGGTCAGCCAATCGCCACAATCCGATTGTTAATAAAAACGGAAAGGCGACGCGTAAAAAATAAACCAGTTTTTCTTTCATTTGTATTCGTTATCCGGGGTGTCAAATTTCAGCACCATCACGCGTGATATTTCAGCTGGGTTTGCGACATCGACATATGTTTCATCAACCATCTCACCAACAATCAGTCCCGCAGGCAACACACCCGAAATATTACTGGACACCAGTTTTATTCCCTGGCTGGGTTTGAATTCAGGGTTACTAAAAAATCCCATAGTTGGATATTTCGAACCATTACCTGTCATAAAACCATAGACATCTGTTCCGACGACCCGTACGGCCAAATTTGTATCTATGTCTGTCAAAGCCCGTACCCTTGAAAAATTGTTTGCGCTGTCAATTATAACCCCTGCCAATCGCATATCGGTTGTTGCGACCACCATACCTGTTTCGACCCCATCGCGTGCGCCACGATTGACAATATATGTACTGTGTCCAATTGCACGATTATCATGAATAACATCTGCTATAACGGCCTGCCTTGGTTGTGCAGAAATCAGCCCCAGTTCATTATATAACTTTTGATTTTCTTTGATTGCGATTGCGCACATATCTTTATCTATCAAAGCAGCATCCAACCTTGCCCGCAATTCCGCATTTTCTTCACGCAAAGAAGAAACTTCGGCGATGCCGCTGATTGTGCTGCCAACAATACGAAAAGGCCAAGTAACAACATCCCCAACAACCTGCGCAACAGGCACCACCACATGTCCCAACGCATTCATTATTGCGTAATCAGGCTTTGCAATCATTATATATATAAACAGCACCGGCAATACCGCCGCCGTAGAGACCGCCCGAATAATCGGATATATTTTGGAAGATATCTTATTTTGTTTCATCGCGCCTACTTTAACCACAAAAGTTCAGATATTCAATAAAAACTTGATTTTTGAAATAAATCTGGCATAATACGGTCAGTCAAAGTGGCAGGCATTGCCACCAGACTGTAAAACTATCTATAAATAAAAGGATATAAAATGCCAAAATTAAAGACCAAGTCGTACTTGAAAAAACGTGCGTCTATGACTGCAACCGGAAAAATACGTGTTGCTCGCAACTCTCATAAAAAACTGTTGCGTAAAAAATCAGCTCGCGCTAACAAGGCGGGTGCAAAACCACAGTATTTGAACGAAAACATGGTGGGTCAGGCAAAAATCCTGGCGCCATACGGTTTGAAATAAGGGGGTACAGTCATGGCAAGAGTAAAACGCGGTACAACCGTTAAACAAAAGCACAATAAAATCTTAGCACGTGCCAAGGGTTACCTGGGCCGTCATCATTCAACATATCGCGCAGCACGCGAAAAAACAGAAAAAGCGGGTCAGTATGCATATCGCGATCGTCGCGTTAAAAAACGTGAATTTCGTGGTTTGTGGATTGTTCGTATCAATGCTGCAGTGCGCGCAAATGGTATGACTTACAGCCAGTTTATGAATGGCTTGAAAAAGGCTGGCGTTGCCCTGGACCGCAAGGTTTTGGCCGAAATGGCATACGCGGGCGATGCAAACTTCGTCAAATTGGTTGACACAGCGAAACGATTTATCAGCGCCGAAAGTAAATAATACCTTGTCGGCGGGGTATCTGTTTTGTCATAATAAAAGCCGTCAAACGACGGCTTTTTAATTTAAAATTTTTTGGGGTAATGGTCATGCAAGAACAAATTAAAAACATAAAAACACTTGAAGAACTGCAAGTCTTGTACACAGCCACATTCGGTAAAAATGGCACAATGACGGCACGTCTGAAACAGATGAAAGATTTAGATAACGATGCGCGCGCCGCATTGAATATGGAAAACCAAACACTGCGTGAATTGTTTAAAACACGCCAGACTGAAATTGAAAATGCAGTCTTGATGGCATCTTTGCAGAAACAAAAGTTGGATGTTTCATTAAATCCATTGCCTGAAAATCGTGGCACATTACATCCATTGACACAAAGTTTCAAAGAAGTTGTAAATATTTTTGAATCTTTGGGTTATACATATATGACGGGTCCAGAAATAGAAGATGATTGGCATAACTTTACCGCATTAAATACACCGGCCTATCACCCTGCCCGTGATATGCAGGATACTTTCTTTTTACCAAACGGCAATGTAATGCGTACACAAACGTCTGCGGTACAAATTCGTGCGATGAAAAAAAATGGTGTACCAATTAAAATGTTTACTGTTGGTCAATGTTATCGCAAAGAATTAGATGCAACACATTCTGCAATGTTTGGTCAAATAGAAGGTTTGTATATTGATACAATTGAAAAAGGTGTAAATTTGTCTGATATGTTGGCAACAATGCGAACATTTGCATCTAAATATTTTGAAAAGGATGACCTGGAACTAAGAATTCGTCCATCGTACTTTCCATTTACGGACCCATCAATTGAAATAGATATGAAATTTGGTGACAAATGGATGGAATTATTGTGCGGTGGTATGGTTCATCCAAATGTATTAAAAAATTGTAATATTAATCCAGATAAATATCAGGGTTTTGCATTTGGATTCGGTTGGGCACGTCTGGTAATGATTAAATATGGTTTGAACGATATACGTGCGTTTACAGATTCTGATGTTCGCTGGTTGAAATCGGCTGGTTTCTAAAACGGGGGAATAAAAAATGAAATGGACATATGATTGGTTAAAAGAATATTTAAAAACAGATGCAACTGCATCCGAAATCGCCGATACACTGACCCAAATCGGACTAGAGGTTGATGACGTTATCACCCCAAAATCGCCAATTGTGGCGCGTATTGTTGAATGCAAGCCACATGAAAACAGCGACCATTTGCATGTATTAATGGTTGACGACGGGTCTGGCACATTGCGTCAGGTTGTATGTGGTGCACCAAATGCACGTGTGGGTTTAATATCTGCGCTGGCAATACCGGGGTGTGTAATTGATGGACATGAAATTCAATCTGGTAAATTACGTGGTGTTTTATCAAACGGCATGATGTGTTCTGGCAAAGAACTGGGCATAAATGATGACCACAGTGGTATTATCGAATTGCCAGATGATTCTGTGATTGGTTCAGATGTTTTGGAAACAAAAACTGTATTTGATGCAGGTATAACACCAAACAGACCTGATTATTTATCTGTACGTGGAATTGCGCGCGACCTGTCTGCGGCGGGTATTGGTGAATATATTGAACCAAACGACCCAGCGTTCAAAAATATTTCTGGAAATCGTCAGGTTGTATTAAAAACAGATAAATGCCGTGCGTATAAAATGATTGAAATACATGGCATAACAGTTAACCCCAGTGATAAAAAAATTGCATCAAGACTTGCTGCAATTGGTATTAATCCAAAGAATGCCCCGGTTGATGCGACAAACTATATCTGTTATGATATGGCGCAACCCATGCATTGTTTTGATGCAGACGAAATTGATGGCGATATTATCGTACGCATGGCAAACAATGGTGAAAAATTCACAGACTTGTTTGGCAATGAACATGAATTAGTTGGCACAGATATGGTTATCACAGACGCGTCTGGTATTTTGGCGCTGGCGGGTGTGATTGGTGGTGCACGCGGTGCAACCACGGAAAACACCAAGAATATTATCTTGGAATCTGCGTATTTTGATCAGGTATCTGTTCGTAAATCTGCAAAAAGATTGGGTATATCAACCGATGCATCATATCGATATGAACGTGGTATTGACCCAACGATAACTGGTGTGGCTGCAATGCATGCGGCACAGATTATAATGGACGCATGTGGTGGTGAAATTGTTTCTACGTTTGCCGCCGGTACAGATGCCGCCCCAGATGTTAAAATTAAATATACGCCAAAATATTTTGCACAAAAAATTGGTTTTGATATGGATCCAGAAACCCAAAAATCTATATTAGAACGTTTGGGGTATACAATAAAAATCAGTGGTGATACATGGACTGTTACACCATGTCCTGCACGTGTTGATGTTGAAATTCCAGAAACAATTGTTGCTGATTTGGTTCGTATATATGGTTATGAAAAAGTTGGTCTTAAAAAAATGTCAGACACCGTAACAAACACTTTTCATAAAGACATAGATTTAGAATTAAAACAAAAATTGGCAAATCGTGGATTAAACGAAACGGTAACATTTGGTTTTGGTAATTCTGTTGTTGAAGAATTGTTGACTGATAAACCAATAATTCCTGTTGCAAATCCTATAATTGTAGATTTGAATACCGCACGAAATAATTTATTGGGAAATCTGTTGATTGCTGTATCAAATAATGAAAAACGTGGTTATCCAGATTTAAATTTGTTTGAATTGGGCACTGTATTTGATGGGGACGCGCCGGGGCAACAACACACATCTGTTTGCATTGTTCGCACTGGCAGCAATTCGCCAAAACATTGGACCGGCCGCAATCGTGAAGTTGATATATATGATGTTAAGGCTGATTTAATTGCACTGATGGCGGGTGGGCGCTTTACAGTATCAACAGAAAACACACCACGTTGGGCGCATCCGTATCGTTATGGTGCATTAATGCAAGGCAAAAAGAAAATTGCAGAATTTGGTGAGCTTCATCCATCTGTTGCGAAAAAATTGCGCATAAAGACAAATGTTGTTGTCGCGATAGTTGATGATATCGAAAATCTGCCAGAAAAACGTGGCGGAAAACAACCTGTATTATCAGAATTTCAGCCGATAACACGTGACTTTGCGTTTATCGTAGATTTTGATACACCGGCTGAAAAATTGACATCTGTTGCGTGTTCGGCAGACGCACGTATAACAAATGCGGTTGTATTTGACGCGTTTGATATGAATGACGGCACAAAGTCGATTGCATTTACAATAACAATTCAGCCAAACGACAATATGTCCGATACCGATTTGCAAGAATTGCAAAACAAGGTTATCAATTCGGTTGAAAAAAAATGCGATGCAAAAATACGTGATAAATAAAACCAAAAAAACCGGCGATTGCCGGTTTTTTTGTTATCATTTATTCGGGATAATTTTAATTTCAACACGACGATTTTGCGCGCGTCCTTCGGCGGTTGCATTTGATGCAATTGGGTTCGAGAATCCCATCCCCAAAACCTCGAATCTGGATTCTTTGACACCTTGGCCTTGCAAATAAGCCGCAACTGACCCCGCGCGTTGACGCGACAAGTTCAAATTATAATCAGCGCTGCCCGTATTATCGGTATGACCAGACACCATCACAGTTGAGTCAGAATATTTATTCAAAACCTTGGCAACCGAATTCAAAACAGGATAAAAGGACGAATTAATATCAGCAGAATCTGTCTTAAATGTGATATTCCCTGGCATAATCAGACGAATGCTGTCCTGTTCTTCGATAACCTGAACACCGGTTGACACCAGTTCTGCGCGCAGTTCTGCCGCCTGTGCATCCAGATAATACCCAACACCGCCACCAACGGCCGCCCCAGCCAAGCCACCAACCAACGCGGCTTCGCTGCTTTGTGTGCTGCCAATCAGTGCGCCTGTTGCTGCGCCGATTGCGGTTCCCCATGTTGCTTTGGCGGTCTGGGTTTGTCCTGTGTATGGGTTCATAGTTGTGCATCCCGTCACCAAGGTCAAGAGTGCCAAAACACAAACAGTTTTTTTCATGTTTTTCTCCTTTGTTATTAAATTCGCACGAGTATTTTATACCATATTATTTACAAACACAAAAACAAAAAACATTCTACTTCAAAATAAAAACCGATATAAAATCGGTTTTAATTTCTGGTGGGTGTTGAGGGATTCCCTCGGCACAAAGGTGCCTGTGGGGCATTCGTACCCGCACACGATGTGTGCTGCGCACGCAAAATCGCGTGCTGACTCATTGTCAAACCTCGGGGTTTTCGTCCGCAAACCCATTCCAAAAATAAAAACCGATATAAAATCGGTTTTAATTTCTGGTGGGTGTTGAGGGACTCAAACCCCCGACCCTCTCGGTGTAAACGAGATGCTCTAATCAACTGAGCTAAACACCCAAAGCCTCAATAGCGGACGAATAATATAATATATTTTTTTATTTGTCCAGTATTTTTTTGCCGTCTGACGCATCGAACACTTCGTCATCAACTGTTATGCGTCCGTTTTCATATTTTGGCCCCGCCTGAGATTCTATACCGCTGCGCCACATCACCGCCCCATCGGACAAGGAAACCGCATACAAATTGTCATCTGTCCCAACAACAAAGGCAAAATCACCAGCCAAGACAAAAGGCACCGCCACCCCGATATTCACGCACCATTTTTTTGTCCCAGATGTTGCGTTTACACGACAAAACTCATCACCCAGCCCCCCAACATACACAGATTGTTTATAAGGCACAATTGGCGCAATAATATCAACCATTGGCGCACCGCCGGTCATATTGCTGGCACGATAAATATCTGCTATCCATGCAATTGCACGCGTTTTTGGGTTAACTTTTACTAATTCACCTGTGGACAGTCCCGCATAAATATATTTCCCACTGCACACAGGCTGAACCGATGCTGAAACGGTATTGCTGGTTGGGAAACCGCTGAAAATCTTGCGCTCTCCGTCCCAAACAGTATTATTTGAATCTTGGGTATAATCACAATTCAAGTTATCAAACACAAATGCTGTATCGGGCAGATTTTCAATGGTTTTATTTTGCACCTGAACGACATCTGTATCAAATATAGGTGTGCGATTTCCCGGCAAAATCGGGTCGTGTTTATCACACGCACACACCGCAAACAAACAACACAAAGTGATTGAAATTTTACGCATTTTAATCCCCGTTAACGCAGTGTTACCGCAGTTGCTGCAATAGCAGACGGTGTATTTTTATCTGCAATCAACTCGTCCAGAATTTTATCTGCCGCGGCCTTATCGCCTGATGCCAAATACTTTTGAGCCAAAGTTATACGCGCTGTATAATAAAAAGGCGAAGATTTGTCATCCATCTGTCCCAGGAATTTTTTCATTTCATCAGCACTCATATCATCACCACGAATTCCCACGATATGCAGACGCGCTAAATCACGAAAATCGCGAGTATTGCCGTCCAAAGCCAGTTTTTCCAATTTTGCAACATCTTTGTCCAACAAATAAGACTGGAACAACGCTAAATCGGCAGTTGCCCCTGATGTATTATCCGCCAGTGCCGCCAGCGCATTTGCGTCCATATCTTCGATTGCTATTTCGTATGCAGTTGCGGTTGCGATTTTGTTTGCACGATATGTACGCAATCCGATTTGCACAGCCGTTGCCACAATCATAATCAACAAAACCCCAACCATCATGTGTTTCGAGTATTTTTTGATAAATTGCAAAGTTTTTTCGTTGTTCACATCTTCCCAAACCTCACGATACAAAGCATCTTCCATATGTTCGGCACGGGTTTTCTTTGGTGTTTTGATTTGTTTATTTCTTTCCAGCATGGTTGCCATGATACTATTCTCCTGTACTTGATAATTATTTATTTTTGTTATACTATAAAAGTTATGAGCAAGGAAATCAAGACCACATTACCAGCAAAAAACAATACCAGCATAGTTGCCGCACGCGGGGTCAGCGATGACTCATCTTTGGCCCAGTATATCCAAAATGTGCAAAAGATACCGGTTTTGACGGCGGAACAGGAATACGAGTATGCAACAAAATGGGTGCAAGACCGGGATAAATATGCCGCTGAAAAACTGGTAGCCAGCCATTTGCGCATGGTTGTATCGGTCGCATACGATTATAAAAACTATGGCATACCTGTCGGAGAATTGATTGCCAGCGGCAATATGGGATTGATGCAGGCGTTGCAAAAATTCGACCCGGACAAGGGCTTTCGTTTTTCCACCTATGCCATGTTCTGGGTTAAGGCTGAAATTTACGAAACTATTTTGAACAATTGGTCGATTGTACGAATTGGCACATCTGCGAATCAAAAACGTGTGTTTTTCAATTTGGCGCGGGCGAAACGCGCTTTGGGGATTATGGACAACAATCTGACTGCGGACCAGACCAAGCAGATTGCAAACTATCTGGACGTGCCCGAGCGCGATGTCGAGCGAATGGCCACTCGTGTTGGTGCGCGCGATTTGTCTTTGAATGCACCATTAAACTCGGACGAAGGCGCAACTGATATTTTATCAAACATGACCGATGGTCGTGAAACAATCGAAGAAACATTGGAACAGGTTGAATTTCGTCGTCGTGGCTATGATTTGTTGAAAAAACACCTGGCCAAGATGTCTGAACGTGACCGTGCGATTTTGACGGCCCGTAAACTAAGCCAACCTGCCACAACATTGGAATCTTTGTCGCAAAAATATGGAATTTCCCGCGAACGCGTACGACAAATCGAGGAACGCGCATACAACAAACTGCGTGATGCTATTTTGAAAGAAACGGGGGAACAAAACTAAATGTTTGGGTTAAAGAAAATATATACCGCATTGGCTATATTAATAATTGTGCCAAATGTGGCGCACGCATTGCAATATGATATGGGAAAATTTTCCGCTCGTTTGAATGGGTATTTGACTGGCGGTATAATAAATCCAGAATTTGAAACGCCGCTGTTTATTGGCGATTGGCGTGGTCGTGCGCAAATGACCTATGCTTTTAATGAAAATTATAAAATTGGCGCTGTTTATGCTATGGATCAGTCGGCCATAGATGCGGGAAACTTTTCTCGTGAAATATTTGGGTATTTAGAAACACGCAAATTTGGCCGTATAGAGTTTGGTTGGACGGATTCAGTCGCACGAAAGCTGGGGGTTGGGCTGCCTGATGTTGGTGGGTTGCGCATAAATGACCGTCCGCTGTACAATGAAAAGATTGTTCCAGATGGCGCTGTTATTGCGGATACGACCCTGACATCTGGACGCAGCGACCCACGCATCAACATCGTCACCGCCCCGATAAATGGTGTTCAGTATGGTGTGTCGGCATCTGGTTTTGCCAGCAATTATGATTATGCTGTGGACGCTGGCATAAAAATTCGTCGCCCATCAGGCAAGGTCAAGACAGCATACGCATTGGGGGTGTCTTTTATGGATGCGCCGCGTGATTTTGACAACGAAGTTTATAGCCATGGTGTCACCGCCGATTGGCGTGCCCAGATGTCATTGGGTATGAATCTGCAGTATAACAGTTGGGTTTGGGGCACAACCGCCCGTGTGATTTATGACCAAGACCCAATTGGTCAGGCGTCTGACGGTTTTGTTATCGGCACCGGGGTCAGTTACGATTTTTTGCGTTACAGTGTGTCTTTGACATACATGTTATCGGACACAGGCGTCTGGCAATCATACGCAGACGACTTTATCGACCACATGGGCATTGCTTCATTCAGGTATAAATACAGTGAAAATGTTGACGGTTGGATATCTGGTGGGATAACCTCGGAAACACCGTTTATTTCTGCTGGGCTTCGATTGACTTTTTAATGACTTGATGTTTTTTTTATGATATAATTCGCGCAAGAGAATGAAAAAACAGCTGACATGCTTTTTTGCGTTAATGCTTGTTGTGCCTGGTGTGTTCGCCACCGATGGCACTATTTCGCGTGCGATTCCTACAACAGGCGAAGCGCCTGCTACGAATAATACGACACGTACAGTGACGACTGGCAATATGCCTGCGCGCACGGCCGTATCGCGTGTTTTTTCTGGTGGTGGTGCAGATGGTTTGGCTCAATCTCGCACAGGCGGTGTTGTGTCACGTTCTGTTGTTGCCAGCAAATCTGACAAGGGTTCCGCCCATTCTACTTTGGAAAATACTGTAAATACGGTTGGTCGTAACGAGCGTGTATCCAAGGCCAGCATAAACAACAATCCCATCGTTCGTCGTGCGGGTTTGACGCTGCGCCCCAGCACGGCCGAGGTTGGGGGTCGTGCCACTATTGGTGACACGGGTATCCAAACGGGTTCTAATCTGGACGATGTTGTACGCGGTGTAAAATCACGTGCGGCATCAAACATGACTGCCGAAGATATTACCCAGGCCACGACGCGATTGGAACAGACGGCCACGCTGAACAAATCTTGCCAGGCGCAATATAACGAATGTATGGATCAATTTTGTGCGGTTATTGACGCGAATCAGGGGCGTTGTTCGTGTTCATCAAATCTGGCCCAATACACCAAAGTGGAAGAGGCTGTCAAAGAAGCAAACACCCAATTGAACGAGGTTGCGCAACTTATCCGCTATGTTGGTCTGTCTGCGGACGAAATCCGCGCCATTATGACTGAAACCGAAGCGGAAGAGGCACTAAGCAGCGCCACGGACACATCTGAAACACGCAATATGCTGGAAGAAATAGAAGATTTAATACGTGACCCATCATCAGGTTCGGCCTATTATTCAGATACATCGATTAATTTGGATATGGACTTAGATTTTTCTTCTGAAGCAGACGATATATTCAGTCTGGACTTTTTGGATACGGGCGGCAATACCAGTTTTTCTAATTTACGTGGTCGTGATTTATATAATGCGGCAAAAAAACGTTGCAACACAGTTTTGAATCAGTGCAAGGGAGCCGGCGCTACTATCGCCCAGGTAACGGGAAATTATGATTTGGCCATTGACAAAGATTGTATCGCCTATGAACAGGGGTTAAAAAAAATGAATGAAACCCTGGTGTCCAATGTGCGCAGCGCGAATCGTATGTTACAAAAGGCACGATTGGCCGTTCTGCAAAACAAAAACCAATATGATGCCAAGGGGTGTATCGGCGCATTGGAAACTTGTATGAAGGACGACATGGTCTGTGGCGATGATTATTTCAAATGCGTTGACCCGACCAAGGTATATATTGATGAAAATGGTGATGTAGTTCTGGGACAAAAAATTTCAAATATCACCGCATTTATGACGGGTTACAACAACGCAAAAATAGACAAGGATTTTTTAAGCAATGCATACTCGTCACAAAATGTGGATGCCGCCAGTTGCAGTGCCGATCCAACCGGTTCGCCTGCCATCGGTGGTAATGACGGATCTTGTGTTGCGAAATATTTATTGCAGAAAATCGGCACCAAGCAAAATGTTACGGACGAAGGTTTATGTCGTGCCGTTCTGGACAAGTGTCAGCGATATACATACAATTCATCGGGCGAGTATAATCCATACAATGACATAGTTGTAAACTATGTTCAGCGTGCGCTGGTAAATATCCGTGCGGCACAACATCGTGTTATTGCGGATTATGCATCCAACTGTATGGTCGATATTGCCCAGTGTTATAATCAACAGGTAAGTCAGGTTAATTCTTGGTCGTCTAATGCCAGTGTCAACAGCATATATAACATAATGCGTGGCGCATGCCGTAATGTTGCATTAACATGCGCATACGCAGTATTTGATGGCGAAGCCATTTGCACCAACAGTCAGGGACAAATTGTATTTGGCGAAAACAACTGTCAGGGCATACCAACATATAATCAGCCAGATGAATATATCAATGCAATATCTGAAATGTTCTATCAGTCATTGTTATGTCCAGATAATTCCATGTATCAACAAACAGAATACACAGGTCAATTTGGCAATGGGACAAGATATATTAACAGTCGTTGCATGTGTAATCAGGGATATGAAGCCTGGGGCGAACTTTGCGTTGTTGTATGCCCAGATAACAGCACACGCAATACATACGGCAGCTGTGTGTGTGATGCAGGTTATACCATGGTAAACAATGTATGTCAGTCCTCGTCGGATAATTCGGATTCAAATCAAACCCCCTAGGGTCACCCTTGGACAAAAATATACCGCCATCGGCGGTTTTTTTATTTTTTATTTTTTCTAAATTCGTCCAAAGACACAACGCGTCCCGGGTCTGGAATGGTTCCAGGTTTTTCATCCAATGGTAATTCCATATTGTTGTCTGTTGCGGCAGGTTGCATTTTTGTCTGAAAAGACAGCATAAAATCAACCGATGGGTCTTTGAACTCCACCAGCGCAGAAAATGGCACACGAATAAAGAACGGCCGTCCATCAAATGTTAATTGCACACCAAATTCTTTGTCTGACACATGCAGGTTATTATACGAATATTGCAACACAATCGTCATAATATCTGGATAGCGTATACGCAGAAAATCGGGCAATACAACACCGCTGTCACGTGTACGAAAAGTGATAAAGAAATGTGTCCCATCACCTAATCCGTTAAACTGAGCATGAATCAGCGCATCTTTGACAACCGATTTCAATGCGTTATCTAATAAAGTCTGATAATCAATACGTGCCATATTTTTCACTCCGCGCATACTATATTACTTATTTCCCCATTTTCGCAAGCAACAAATACAGCATTTTCTATATTACAGAAAATTTCTGCATCTAATCCCGTTGCCCACACCTGCGCATTTGACTTTCCCAGTTCTGCGAACAGATTTTCACGCGCATTTTTATCCAAATGTGCCGCCGCTTCGTCCAGTAAAATAATCGGCCCTCCCCCTGTTTTTACATGAACCAGTTTTGCATGTGCCAAAATCAAATCAATTATGGTCATTTTTTGCTGCCCCGTACTGGTCAAATAAGCCGGCAGTTTTAATTCATTGTTGAATACCCCAAAATCAGATTTGTGTGGTCCGTCCAGCACCATTTTATCGCCCACCAGCGTACGATTTTTTTTCAGGTATTCCAGGTATGCTCGTTCTGTATTTCCTGCCGACATTCCATCAATAAGCATTTTTTCGACCATCCCCGACACAGATATAGCGCACCGTGTTAAAAAATAATTTATTTCACCTGCATATTGAATGCGCGCCACAGCAATTGCCACCGCCACCCCTGCTATTTGCACATCCAGCGCATCCACCCACCGAGAATCGGCCCCGGTCTTTAATGCAAATGCCCGTTCACTAAGTAATTTTGCCAGACGTGCTGTTCGCCCTGGATGGGTTGTATCGAAACTGGCGCACAGCCGGTCAAAAAACGTGCGTCTTTCCCCTGCCCCATCTACAAACAGTCTGTCTTCGCGCGGGGTAATCCAAACAATTCGTAAATGTCGCGCTAAATCAGCCAAAGGCGCATTATCGCCGTCTATTTTTGCGCGTCTGTTTGATTCCCCGCCTGTATATTGAATTGAAATTTCTGTGTCGTTATTCAGCGCAGCAAAGACACCAAAACCACCTCCGCCATCAAATCGTGCCATATCCCCCATGTTTGCACCCCGCATACCACGATCGCCCCCCAGCATGGACACAGCCTCTAATATTGCTGTTTTGCCTGCTCCGTTTGGGCCAGTTATGATAATATTGTGTCGTCCGTGCGTTTCAATTCTGCACATGGTGTGGTTGCGAAAATCGGTTAAACTGATACTGTTAATCATGCACCAATACTACACCAAAACACCTTAAAAAAACAATAAAATATATTTGCTCTTTGTTTGCCTAACAAGCAAATGCAAAATGTATTCCAACACTAACCACCTACACTAACCACTAAAAAATGCCCCGTCGGGGCATTTTTAATACATAGTCTGCAACACATGCTTGTTCTTGTCCAGGTTTGACAACATTTTGCCGCTGCCACATGCGACACACGCCAGCGGGTTATCAACCAAGAACACCGGTAATCCAGTTGCTGCACGAATTGCCACATCCAACCCACGCAACATCGAACCACCCCCTGTCATTGCAATCCCCAGGTCTGCAATATCTGCGGATAATTCCGGTGGTGTTAATTCCAACGCCTGGCGAACTGTATCAACAATCTTGGACACAGTCTGTGCCAAAGCCCCCGCAATTTGTGTTTCGGTAATCACTGTTTCTCGTGGCGTTCCGGATAACAAATCGCGCCCTTTGATTTTCATAGTCAGTTCATTTGCCTTGTCTTTTGGTGCGATTGCAGTACCGATTTTCTTTTTAATTTCTTCGGCTGTATTTTCACCGATTAACAAATTCTTGGTTTTGCGAACAAAATCGATAATATCAATATCCATTTGGTCGCCCGCCGTACGAACTGCATTTGAATACACAATTCCGCCCAGCGACATAACTGCCACTTCGGTTGTGCCACCGCCAATGTCCAGCACCATAGATCCCACAGGCTTTTCCACCGGCAACCCCGCCCCAATTGCAGCGGCGGTTGATTCTTCGACAATAAATACCTTGCGTGCACCGGCAGCATCCGCAGCCTCTTGAATTGCGCGTCTTTCCACCTGTGTCGCACAAGATGGCACACAGATAATAATCAACGGTGCCGCCAATGGGTTTTTATGGTGTACTTTGCGAATAAAATACTTAATCATTTCTTCGGCTACCTCAAAGTCCGCAATAACCCCGTCACGCAATGGCCGCACAGCGGAAATAGTTCCCGGTGTTCGCCCGAACATCTGCTTGGCTTCAGTGCCCACAGCCAGAATTTCTTTGCGTCCCATCAATCGATTTTCGGCCACCGCTACAACGGATGGTTCATTCAGAACAATCCCGCGCCCCTTGACATAAATCAGGGTGTTTGCTGTTCCTAAATCGATTGCCATATCTGCAGAAAAGAATTTCATCAACCAGTTATACATATTTTTCCCCATAAATTATGATTTTTTTGCACTATAAATCACGATGTTCAAAAAATCAAGACACCCCAACAAATTTATTTGATTTCTTGGATATTGTGATATTATATCCACATTATGAAACGCAACACGATAAAAAATCATGCAGACTTTGCGATGGGCGAAAACGACCCGGTTGCAAAAAGCGCCTGTTTTCTGGTGCGGGTCAAACCTGCAAAATTTCCAGATGATGCGCGTTATGGTATGATTGTGACTAAAAAGACATTCAAGCATGCGGTTGAACGCAATCGTGCCAAGCGTGTATTGCGTGATTGGATTGCGTCCAATGAACATCTTATGCGCTCCGAATGGGATTATGTATTTATAATTCGTCGTGCGATACTGGAAACCGACCGAACATCGGGTCGCGTCGCGATGAAAAAGGCATTAAATTACCTGTCTAAACATGAAGTTGTCGCCAAATAAATTATCTCCGCTTCAACACCTGGCGATTGCCATGGTGCGTGTGTACCAGTATGCTCTGTCACCTGTGTTTGGTGGTCGTGCAGCGTGCCGTTTTACCCCCAGTTGCAGCGAATATGCCCGAATTGCGATTGAAAAGTATGGTGCAATTCGCGGCTCTTGGATGGGGCTAAGGCGCATTTGTCGTTGTCGGCCTGGGGGTGGGTATGGCTACGACCCTGTTCCTTGACAATGGGTTCATATGTGGTACAATCAGAACCAATACACGGCAGTAAAATATATACAAAGGATTAAATATGTCATTTCGTGCAACTGTTGAATCCATGTCCAAGATTATGGATGATATGGGTATAACAGAATTGGATTTAGAACGTCAGTTTTTATTTGGTGTATATCGCAAACATATTCATTTATCAAAACAACAGTCCATTACCGTTGCGCCCACGGTCGCATCTGGTGAAGAGAAACCGGCCAAACACGAATCTGCAAAGACATCTTCGAATGGCTATGCCTTGAAATCACCAATGGTCGGGGTTGTATATTTGGCACCAGAACCCGGCGCAGACACATTTGTATCCGTCGGCAAATCGGTCAAGGTTGGCGATACAGTCGCCCTGGTCGAGGCTATGAAAACATTTAACCCAATCAAATCCGACAAAGACGGCATAGTTTCTGAAATCTTGGTTTCTGATGGTGCGGCTGTTGAATTTGATCAGCCATTGGTTATAATTGAATAAAAGCATACAAAATGCCACAAATAAAAAAAGTATTGATTGCAAATCGTGGGGAAATCGCCCTGCGCATTATTCGTGCATGTCGCGACATGGGAATCCGTACAGTTGCGGTTTATTCGACTGTTGATCGTTCTGCGATGCATGTACAACTTGCGGACGAGTCGGTGTGTATCGGCCCCGGCCCTGCGCGCGACTCTTATTTGAACGAGTCTGCGATATTAACAGCGGCTTTATTAACAAATTCGGATGCGATTCATCCAGGATACGGATTTTTATCAGAACGTGCGGACTTTGCGCACAAGGTTGAACGGCATGGCATGATTTGGATTGGTCCATCCCCAGAAATGATTACCAAAATGGGGGACAAGGTTAATGCTAAACGCACAGCGATTGAGTGTGGGCTGCCGGTTGTGCCTGGTTCTGATGGTGCGGTTGAATCATTAGAGCATGCGATTACATGCGCTGAAAAAATCGGTTATCCCGTCATGCTAAAAGCATCAGCTGGTGGTGGTGGTCGTGGCATGCGCCCCGTTATGACGGCAGACGAAATGGCGGACGCATATCAGTTAACCAAGAACGAGGCTAAATCCGCGTTTGGTGATGATACATTGTACATGGAAAAACTGCTGACTCATCCGCGTCATATTGAATTTCAGGTTTTGGGTGACAAACACGGTAATGTTGTAATTTTTGGTGAACGCGACTGTTCTTTGCAACGCAGAAATCAAAAAGTTATGGAAGAATGTCCCGCAGCCGCATTGTCGCAAAAGCAACGTGATGATATGATAGAGGTTTGTAAGTCCGCCGCCAAGAAAATGGGCTATACAAATGCTGGCACATTTGAATTTATGTTCCAAGACGGCAAATTCTATTTCTTGGAAATGAATACCAGATTACAGGTCGAACATCCTGTGACCGAGATGGTGTATGGGGTTGATTTAGTGCGTGAACAAATTCGAATTGCGGCCGGTGAAAAATTGGGATACACGCAATCTAATGTTATTCCAAATGGTCACGCAATTGAATTTCGCATCAATGCCGAAGACGCCGAAACATTTATTCCCAACCCCGGGCAAATAACAATGTATGCACCATCGGGCGGTTTGGGCGTTCGCGTGGACAGCGCAGTTTACACAGGATATACAATTCCACCGACCTATGATTCTATGATAGCTAAATTGATTGTCCATGCCCAGAATCGTTCTGCCTGCATCTTGCGTGCGGCGCGCGCATTGGATGAATTTGTCATCGAGGGTGTAAAAACAACCATCCCATTACAGCAAAAACTGTTAAAAAATAAAGATGTGAAACATTTGAACTTTGATAACAAATGGCTGGAAACTTTTTTAAAGTCTGACAAATAATCAAAGCCCATAAAAATTTTTCAACACGAATAACAGCGGAAATTATTCCTTGCAATACCGAATTGTCTGTTATACGGTAAACGCCGTACAATATTTGATTACGGGGGAATTTCATGGTTTGTTTTTCGATAATTATGCCGACATATAATCGCGCTTATTGCATAGAAAACGCAATCAAGCACATATTCAGTCAAACCTACACAGATTTCGAGTTGTTGATTATTGACGATGGATCGACGGATAACACAGAACAATTAATCCAGAAAAAATATGCCAAGGAAATAAAAAGTGGAAAAATAGTTTATTACAAGATAATAAACAACGCTGGTGTTTGTGCCGCCAGAAATCTGGGGCTGCGATTGGCAAAAAACGAATGGATTGTCTATTGCGATACCGACAACACAATTCGCCCTCATTTTCTGGCCAGTTTTGCCACCGCAATCCAGGAAAATCCGACTGTAAAAACCTTTTATGCAAAACACAGACGTGTGGCTCGTGAACGTGTTTTGGGTCGTCCATTTGACTTTCAGCGTCTGTGTCGTGGCAACTTTATTGATATGGGGGTATTTTGCCACCACAGGTCTTTGGTTGATGAATTAGGCGGTTTTGATATGAATATCAGACGTTTGGTTGACTATGATTTGGTTTTGACATACACCAAACATTATCCCCCTGTTTTTATTGATTCTATTTTGATGGATTATAACGACAAAAACGACCACAAAAGAATCACAAATTACGAAGATGGTAATATGCAGTATATATACCAAAAACATAATATAAACATCAAGAAAACGGTATTCCCAAAATGGGTTGCACGAATAATATGTTGCTTTATTCCCAAACGCAGCAAAAGAAACAGTTTCATGGTCAACCATGTAAGATACAAAAAAAAGAAATAAAAACACCGGCAAAAGCCGGATTTTTATACGAGTAATTTTTTTTGCATTTCAATCAAAACGGGTGTCTCGATTTTCAAATCCCTGGCGCGTGAAATCAGTCCTTCTAATGCGTAAATACCCTCGACTGTGCCTTGTGGTGCGTTTCCTTGTGCGATTGCCACACCACCTGCGAAATTGCGGCTGGTTGGGCTGGTTGCACTCAGGAACAAGTCCCCCATTCCGCACAGTCCCAGAAACGAACGCATTTGACCACCCATGGCAATACCGATTGTCATAACCTCGTTCCAGGCGCGTGTAAATATCAGCGCGCGTTCATTTTCGCCGCATTTAACACTGTTGTATCCGCATATCAACGCCACCGCATTTTTTCCAATACCGCAAATTTGTGCGCCAACAATATCAGAACTGGTTTCCAGGAACAGTTTATTCAAAGCCCCCTGCCCTGCGACAATCGCGCCATCTGTCCCCGCCAAGGTCGAACCTGTTGGCAGCCCTTGTGCCACCTCGGCTGCGAATTGCGGGCCAGACAACACACCGTATTCGACACACTCGGGAATCTCTGTCTGTAAAATTTCAATCATAAATTGCCCTGTGTTAATTTCAGCGCCTTTGGTACAGACTATAATAGGCTGTCCATTATAGGCATCGCGCGCTTTGCGAATTGTTTCCCGAAAAAAAGCCCCCGGTGTCACCATCAGCCATGTATCCACATCATGCATATCGGCCAAATTTGATGTTATTCTAATATCATGCGGAAAATCAACGCCATCAAAATTCTTGTACGTTCCATCATAAGACCATAAAACCACATTGGCCCCACCGCGCACCGCAGTTATCGCCAGCGCAGTACCCCACGCCCCTGCGCCAATTACACCAACCTTCATTTTAATTTCCTTATTTTTTTCTTGATTATTGGCACAACAGTTAACCCATCATCGGACAAATCAATTGCCTGCATATATGCTTGCAGTGCCTTTTCTTGATTGCCTGTATCCGCATACATATCCCCCAGGTGTTCAAACAAAGCCGAGCAAGTCTCGGATATCTCGCCCACGCGCTCTAACACGTCCAGCGCGGCAAATACCCCCTCGCGCTTTGCGATTACCGTCCCCAGTGTGTCCCATGCCGCAACATCAGTTGGATTCTGTTGTATCAACGCCATCGCATAGTCATATGCATTATCCAGTTCACGGTTCTGTGCCGCCCAAATTTTTGCCTGCAAAGACAAAATGTCCACATCTGCCGCCAATGCCTTGGACACATCGTGTAAATCTTGTTGGGCATTATCCAAATCGCCAAAAATAAAATATATATATGCGCGCCTTTTCATAAAGAACGCCCTGCCCGTCTGGTCCAGGTTTTCATTATTTATTGCACGATTTATCACACGCAACGCATTGCGTTTGTTTCCATGTTTGGTATGGTATCCCACCAATTTATCCACCGCCGGCACAAACAGCGGATGTTCGCGTAAAGCATCTTGCAAATCATCAATTTTGCCAGACTTTTCTGCGCTGCGCAAAACGCTGAACAGATAAAAAGGGCTGTCAGGCTTGATTTTATTGAAATGCGCCTGATAGTCCCCCTGGTTATTCCAGAAAAAATTCCCCAGATAATAATCCACCACATTGTTATTTTCAGAAAATTCCGGCGCAGTAATTTGTGCAAATCGTAGCAATAACATTGATAAATCAGAATACATCATAATATGAGTATGTGAAACATTTTGCACCAAACTGAATGCCAATTGGTTTTTATATCCGCTGTAGATGGACCAATCAGGAATCTTATCGTACCCCATCATAAACATTCCACCTGGCCGAGATGTAAATTCAGCACGTAATTGCGCCGCCATATCCGCCATATCATGATGTGTATAGAACGACATCAAATACAAATAATCGTTTATATTCATAAATTCTGGGGTAACTGCGGCAAAGTTTTTTGTCGCCTGTGATATATCGCCCAATTCTGCATAAATTTGCCCACGCACAAATGATTTCCATGACTCATTAGTCGGCAGTTTATCAATAAACTTGAATGTATTTGTGCGCCAATCGTTTGCGATTGCAGACCAAATACGCAACGGTGCCGACAGTGCAAAGTCATCTGTTTTGTGTCGGTTGTGCAGTTCTTGCCATTTATCGTTTTGGATTAAATACGCATCATAAATCAGTCGTGCTGACATGCTTTTTTCATTTTTAAGCAAATGCGCATCAGATGGCATACGACCACTTAAAAAATCAGATATATAAATTGCATTTTGAACAATTGGATATTGTACATCGTGCAGATTTGCGGTCAAGTCAGCCGCCGTTTCAAAATCATTTACATATATTGCATGCTGAGCCGCCAAAAACGAGCCATATTTTGTAGCAGGAAATTCATAGGATGTGCCCTGCTCGGCCGGCTTCAAAGAATTCCAAATTGCCCCACCGGTGATTGTGATAATGGCAAATAAACTGATTGTGATAAATAAACTTTCTATTTTCTTCATTGTTATGCTAGAATAATACTTATGAGCAATAAAGTCAAATTTAAACAATATGCGCAACTGTTGCGCGAATGGTCTGGACGCATGAATTTGGTTGCGCCCAGCACCCTGGATGATATTGAAACGCGTCATATTGCAGATTCTGCGCAATTGGCGGATGTTTTGCCAACCGATGTCGGGGTCATTGACTTGGGCAGTGGTGCAGGATTTCCTGGTGTTGTTTTGGCGATTTTGGGATGGCGTGTGACATGTATTGAATCGATTGGGAAAAAAGTTTCTTTTTTGAATGCGGTAAAGTCCGAGTTGGGGCTGGAAAATCTGACGATATATCATGGTCGGGTTGAAGAATTCGTCCGGCATTTACCGGCAAATTCAAGAGATTTTGTGTTCACAGCACGTGCATTCGCATCCTTGACCAAAATTATGGATTATGTCGCACATACAAAATACCGGCTTTTTTTGTTAAAAGGTCGTGAAATAGCCGGGGAAATTGACGCGGCAAAAACCAAGTATCAGTTTGAATATGATCTAATTCCATCTAAAACTGGTGACGGCTTTATAATTTCTGTGCGTTTTTGCCGGTAATTTCATGTGAAACAAGTGTTAAATTGTTGAAAAAACTAGATAAATAAAAAAACAAAGAAAAAGCCGGCGACGCCGGTATTTTTTTGCTTTTTTTTGTGGGCGGGTTTGTTTCATGTGAAATTGTTAATAATTGTTTGTATTTATTGTGTTTTTATCAAGAAAAATATAATTGCTTGACCGAATCGTATGGTTTTTATAACCTGTGATTGAAAAATGGAAGGGGTTATGACACAGATTATTGCGTTTGCGAATCAAAAGGGAGGCGTGGGTAAAACCACGACCGCTATAAACATAGGGGCGTCTTTGGCGGCGATTAAGAAACGTGTTTTGTTGGTTGATTTAGACCAGCAGGGTAACGCAGGTACGGGGTTGGGGTTTGAACGTGCGTCTCACAGTCAAAGTGTTTATGGGGTGATTATGGGGACTGCAAATGTTGCGGATAATATTTTATCGACTGCGGTGCCGAACTTGCATTTGTTGCCTTCGTCTCAGGCGTTGTCGGGTGCAGATATTGACTTGTTGGACATGGAAAATCGCGAGTTTAGACTGCGTGATGCCTTGCGGCCAATAATGGATTATTATGATTATATATTGTTGGATTGTCCACCAGCATTGGGTTATTTGACCATCAATGCGTTAACCACAGCAGATTCGATTATAATTCCGTTGCAGTGCGAATTTTTTGCCCTGGAGGGCGTTCAGCAATTGACGGATACGATTGATATCGTACAGAAAAAATGGAACCCGGATTTAAAGATTTTGGGTGTATTATTGACTATGTATGATCGTCGTTATGGTTTGACGCGGGCGGTGGACGATGATGTTCGCAAAACATTTGGTGACATTGTTTTTCAGACGGTTGTACCACGCAATGTTCGCGTGTCCGAGGCGCCCAGCCACGGCAAGCCGGCATTGTTTTATGATTTTAATTCTACGGGCGCCCAGGCATATTTGCGTGTTGCGACCGAGGTTATAGAACGAACCACAGGGGGGGCAGATGGCAAATAAATTTGGATTGGGACGCGGATTGGCGGATATTGGTGCATCTCGTGGCAAGATACCTGATATTTCATTGTTGACCCAAAATGAACGGGTTGTTGTCAAACAGGTGCCTTTGGCGCAGATTGGTGCAAATCCAGACCAGCCACGCAAAACATTTTCTGAACCAGAATTAGCAGAGTTGGCGGCGTCTATTCGTGAAAAGGGTGTTTTACAGCCTGTGTTGTTGCGTTCGGTGTCCGGCCGTTCGCATTTGTATGAAATTGTTGCGGGCGAGCGTCGATTTCGTGCGGCGAAAATGGCGGGGTTGACCGATATTCCTGCGTTGGTAAAAACTATGGATGATAACAATGCGCGTGAAATTGCGTTGATTGAAAATGTGCAACGTGAAAATCTGAACCCGATTGAAGAGGCTAATGCATATAAAAACCTGATGGAATGTTGCGATTATGAATTGGACGATGTTGCGCGTTTGATTGGTAAATCGGCCAGTTATATTCGCAATATGTTGCGTTTAACATCTTTGCCGGAATCGGTCCAAGGATTAGTAGAGCAGGGCGATTTAACCGCATCCCATGCGCGTACGATTGTGACCGCCGAAAATCCAGAATCTTTGGCGCATAAAATTATTGCGGAAAAGTTATCGGTTGCCGACACCGGCAAATTGGTAAAGTCTGCGCCACGCGCTAAAACCGTTCGTGCGCACACCAAAAAGACGATAGATGCAGCGTCGGTTCGTGAAATAGAATCGCGCGTTCGTGCATCCCTGGGGGTGCCGATCAAATTGGTTGAACGGCGCGGCGGGGCGGGTCAAATAGTATTGTCATTCGCCACCCGCACCCAATTGTATGAATTGGTCAAAAATCTGACGAAATAAAATCATTAAAAAAAGCCGGTAAAAGCCGGCTTTTTTTGATGTTTTTTTACTGTTGTGCTTTTTTTGGGATTTTGATTGAAAGTCGATGTTTTTTTTTGTAGTCTGTACATATGATAAAAAAAATACCCAAGGAATAATATCATGGACGAAAAAAAACTATCTTTCGAAGAGGCTTACAAGCAATTGATGGATTTGGTAAAAAAGATGGAATCTGGCGAACTGCCGTTGGCAGATTCTGTTGCAGCGTACGAACAGGGAATCAAATTAAAGGCATACTGCGAACAATTGTTAAAAGAAGCTGAATTGAAAATCGAAACCCTGAAAGTGGGTGCATAGTTCAATCAACAAACGGATGTTATCGTGGCAGACAAAGGCAAATTAACCCCGGTTATGCAACAATATGTTGACATGAAGTCTGAAAATCCAGACGCATTGTTGATGTTTCGGCTGGGGGATTTTTATGAATCTTTTTTTGAAGATGCACATATAATCAGTGCGGCCCTGGGACTGGTATTGACTGCACGTGGCACCGACGGCAATGGCAACGAAATCCCAATGTGTGGTATTCCATGGCATGCGGCAGACAACTATTTTGGTCGTTTGGTTCGTGCCGGCCACAAGGTTGCATTGGTCGAGCAAATGGAAACCCCCGCCCAGGCCAAGGCCCGTGGGCATAAATTTATAGAGCGTCGGGTTGTTCGTGTTTTAACGCCGGGTACATTAACCGATGAAAATTTATTGACGCCAAAAAATTCAAATTTCTTGGTTTCGGTTGTACCGATTGGTGGGGGCAAATATGATATTGCCGGCTGTGACATTTCAACCGGTGAATTTTTTATTGGCCAAACGGGCGAGCCAATTGATGACCTGGTGCGTATCAATCCGGCCGAAGTTATTTTTCCTTTTCACACAGCCGAAGAAAAAACGATTTCTAAATTGCGGGAAATGTTCAAATCTGCGCCTGTATATGAAAAATTATATCATCGTGCGGACATAGATATGGTTGTTTCGCGCGTTTTTGGTGGGGCGATTGATGCGGGTGCGGCAACAAAAAATACAGACGGCGCGATATGTTTATTGGCGGGCTATTTATTCAACACTCAACGCGATGCCACGATAACATTTCGTGCGCCATACACATTCAAGTCTGGCCGGCAATTATTGATTGATTCTGCTACCTGGCGCAGTCTTGAAATTGATGCCCCGATAAACGATGGTGGTGCATGTTTGATTGATGTGTTGGACGAAACTCGTACGGCGGCGGGTGCTCGTAAATTGCGTTCGTATTTGCGGAATTTGTCAGCGGATGTTGACCAGATAAATATGCGCCAATCGCACATTTCACATTTTATATTAAACCCTGACATTTGTGCATTGGTTGAAAATATTTTGGCGTCTGTGCCCGATGTGGGGCGCAGTTTATCGCGTTTATTGTCTGGTCGTGGCACACCGCGTGACATGCGCAATATATCTGATTTTATGGTTATTTTACCACGCGCCCAGTTATTGTCGTGTCGTCTAGATTCTGGTTTTGCGTCGCGTTTTGAACAGATTAAGACTCATGGTGAATTGTGTGCGAAATTGGTTCGTGCACTGTCGGATGAATTGCCGACATTCTTTCGTGATGGTGGCGTGATACGCACCGGGTTTGACATTTCTTTGGACAACATGCGCGAGCTGTCTAACGGAGCGCGCGAAACGATTGCGGGGCTGCAGAATCAATATATATCCCAGACGGGGATAAATAACTTGAAAATCAAGTACAACAATATTCTGGGCTATTTTATCGAGGTTCCGTCCACCCGTGCGGATGTTCTGATGGCGCCACAATCAGGATTTATACATCGTCAAACAATGTCTGGCAACATGCGATTTACTACATCTCGCCTGATAGATCTGGACAATGAGGTTCGCAGCGCTGCGGAAAAGGCTGCCGCAATCGAAGATGAAATAGTACGGCAATTGACGGAACATATTCGTGAAATATCCGATGATTTATTGTGTGCAGCGGATTTATTGGCGGACGTGGATGTATGGGTTTCGTTGACGCGTGTGGCGGACAAATATGCCTGGGTACGACCGGTTATAACGGATGATTGTGCGTTTGATATATCTGGCGGTCGTCACCCAGTGATTGAATCTGTATTGCGCACGCGTGGTGATAATTTTGTTAAAAACGATTGTAATCTGAACGTGCATGCAATTGCATTATTGACGGGGCCAAATATGGCGGGCAAATCGACATATCTGCGTCAAAATGCATTGATTGTTGTTTTGGCGCACCTGGGGTCATATGTTCCTGCTGTATCTGCGACAATTGGTATTTGCGACCAGTTATTCAGTCGTGTTGGCGCATCTGACAATTTGGCGGCAGGTCAGTCAACATTCATGGTAGAAATGAGTGAAACCGCCAACATTTTGAACCGCGCGACAAACCGTTCATTTATAATCTTTGACGAAATAGGGCGGGGCACTGCGACCTATGACGGTATGGCGATTGCTCAGGCGGTATTAGAATACCTGGACAAAATGAGTCCACGCACATTGTTTGCTACGCACTATCATGAATTAACGGCATTGATATTGAATGGTTATCTGAAACATGCGTCATGTTTAACAATAGAGGTTCGTGAACATAACAACGAGATAATCTTTATGCACAAAATTGCGCCTGGGGTTGCAAATCGTTCGTACGGTATCCATGTTGCGCGCATGGCGGGCATGCCAAAATCGGTGGTTGCACGGGCCGAGTGTGTGTTAAATTCGCTGGAATCACATTCGGTTCAGGTTGTGCCCACCCAAACTGCACCCGTATCGCATTCTGCACAAAAAAAACCAAGTGTTTCAGACGATTTGTTGGGGCAGTTAAATTTATTTGGTTCGCTGTAAAATGACAAAATCAGGTTGGGTTATTTTGGACAAAGATTCGGGGCTGTTTTCACGAACGGCTGGCGGTCGCATTGCTCGTATGCTGGGGACTAAAAAGTTTGGTCACATTGGTACACTTGATCCCATGGCAACGGGGGTCCTGCCAATTGCTATTGGCGATGCGACCAAGATGATACCCTTTGTCGAAGACGCATCCAATCACATCAAAGAATACTTGTTTTCGTGTATTTTTGGGTTTGAAACAGATACTTTGGATATAACAGGCGTTGAAACGGCGCGCACAGATATCGTGCCAACCCAATCCGATGTCCAAGCGGTATTGCCAAAATTTATCGGCAAAATTCAGCAAATCCCTCCAATTTACTCGGCTGTGCATGTGGATGGTATTCGCGCTTATGATTTGGCGCGCCGGGGCAGGGCGGTTGATGTTCCTGCGCGCAATGTTGAAATATTTGCGCTGGAATTGATGGAAGTCCGTGGCAATTCGTGGCAATTTCGCATGCGATGCAGTCCTGGCACCTATGTGCGCAGTATTGCGCGAGATATTGCCAAATCATGTGGCACAGTTGCGACTGTTGATATGATAAGGCGCACCCAGACTAACGGTTTTGACATAAAAGATGCCGTAAAACTTGATTTTTTGGAAAAAGTGTTTAATAATACTGGCGATTTGGGTAAAAACCTAAAACCGGTGGATTTTGGACTGGGGGACATTCCGGTTCTGAATCTGGACGATGAAGCCACTGAATTTTATAAAAACGGCGGCTTTATCGAAACGATTGCGACAAATGGTCTGCGTCGTGTTTATGCGGGTGATGTGTTCATTGGCATAGGCATGGTTGCGGATAATGTGTTGCGACCAAAACGAACAATATAAAAAATAAAAGGAAAAATAATGTCCGTTACAAAGGCTAAAAAATCTGAATTGATTCAGGAATACAAGGTGTCTGATGTTGACAACGGTGGTTCCGTAGAATCCCAGGTTGCAGTTTTGACAGAACGCATTCGCAACTTGACCGAACATATGAAGGCTAATCACAAAGATAATCACTCGAAACGTGGATTGTTGTTGATGGTTAACCGCCGCAAGAAATTGTTGGCATACATCAAAAAACGCAATGCGTCTGACTACGAAGCCCTGATTAAGAAATTGGGTCTGCGTAAATAATAAAATCCCCCGATTGGGGGATTTTTAATTCCCCTCCTGTGGAGGGGGCGGACCGGCGCATGCCGGTGGGGAGGGTTGCTTATATAAAAAAAGTTTATCTAAGTAATCATGGATTCCACCACTAACCACTTACACTAACCACTAACCACTAAAAAATCCCCCAACCGGGGGATTTTTATTTACGTCGTTTGCATAAAATCATCGCCATACCATTCGTCATAACTTTTTGAATTATTTTGTCGGGCATTAAAACCTTGCCATTTTCTATTTTTATCAATTCAGAATGTGATACACCCAACAATTTTGCACATTCAAAGCGCGTGATATGCATTGAATTTCGCGCCAGGCGCAAATAATTACCAAAATATTTTGCATCAACCAATACAACTGCCATTTGATTCCTCCTTTTTATTTTATCAAATAAAAAACCGCACATTAAAGGGCGGTTGGAGGTTAAGAACTATACAGATATAGTGCTGTTTATTTATATATATCACAGCCCCCCAACCAATTGTTGGAGAAAATTTAAAGTCTTCCGACTATCTGTAACGGGTTCTTACACCCCACACCGGTTTCCCAATGCCCCCATATTATAATTGATATTTTTGATATATTCAATCGATTAGATAAATAAAAGTTTAGTTCAGCAAATAAAAACAGAATTTTTGAAAAAAATTCTGTCATCCCGTGGCTTGACCACGGGACCCAGGTGGATTCCTTATAACAAATTGTTCAAGTCATCATATAAATCGCGCCAAGTGGGATTATACTTTTCAATCAAATCTTTTTTCCAATTTCGTTTCCATTCTTTCAGTCGTTTTTCATGCCGTATTGCCTGGTTCACATCTTCAAAGCGTTCAAAATAAACCAACTTGTCCACATTGTATTTATTAGTAAAACCAGGCAACAAATGATTTTTGTGTTCAAAAATACGTTGTGGCAAATCACTAGTAAAACCAATATACAATGTTCCATTTTTGGCACTTGCCATAATATAAACATAATAATACTTTTGTTCAAAAATCATAACATAAGAATACATGACCTGGGTCCCGTGGTCAAGCCACGGGATGACAAAGGTTTTTAATCTCTTAACAAAAAATACCCCGCTAAACTTTTATTTAGCGCAAAAAAAGCCGTCACCCCGGCGCAGGCCGGGGTCTATTGTTTCATAGTGCAAATGATAAAGCCCGCAGAACACAATGGATACCGGCCTGCGCCGGTCCGCCCCCTCCAAGGGAGGGGAATTAAAAATCCCGCATACGCGGGATTTTTTGTCTTTCCATCATCTGATTATTGGATGCCGACGCGGAATTGGTCGCCCCATTGGGCTACATTTTGACCACCAATGGTGCATTTTATGTCTTCAAAGCCATCTTCTACCTGATTCTTTTTTACAACATTACTGGTTATCAATCCGCCAACCGTCCCCAGTACCACAGCCGCAATACCATCAGATGCCAAACGCGCCGTATTAAAATTACCCTCTGCGTCTTTCCATACACTTCTTTTACCACGGAATTCTTTGTGGATTGTACTCAGCTTTTTGTAGTTGTCCAGGATGAGTTTATATTCTTTTAACTCTTTGGTTTCGGCTGAGTTGGTTTTGCCGGCATTTAAGCACTTTTGAAATGTTTCTTCAATATCGGCTTCTTTAAAGTCAGTATCGTTTTGTTTCTCTCGCACATGAGTGATATAGTTCTTGAACAGCGTGTCTGCGGGGCACTTTGAATCTTCTATTTGGTTGAGCTCCTGCCATTTTTTAAGGAACACTATGGTTCTATACTTATCGGTCTGTTTTGGATAGGAAAATAAAACCTCGACAGAACGGAACGATGGAAGGTTGTTAGAGGAAGTCTTCGTCTGTGTGTTATTCTGGGATTCACCAGCGGTTCTTGTTACTTTTGGAATTGGTTCATCAAACTCCAGAAGACTCTTAATATAGGTGGCACGACTCTGTGCCAGCTGTACATTGGTGGTAGATGAGCCCAGTTCAGATGCGTATCCAATTATCGTAACGCCGATTAAGTCTTCGGTATTGTATTTGCTCGCAACTTCAGTAAATTTTTTTTTGCAATCCTCCGATAATTGATATTTATTAGTTTCAAAGCCAGTTATGCTGATTATATTTGGTAGGTTTTCGCCAGGTATAGCAACTGTTTCTTTGATGGCGCATGTGTCGCTATCGGCCGAGTTGGCAACCGCAGTCCAGCCCGTCACCGCCACAAATGACACAAAAAAAACCGTACGCAACAAGCCGTTTAAACTGGATTTTTTTTTCAAATTCATTTTTCCGAAAAAAAACATTTTTTGCCCCTCCCATATTCTAGCGCCGAATCTAAACGGTGGTTTGGATTCGGCAAACTTTCCTGTCCTGATTATTTGTCATTTTATCATATTTCCCGCGCCGTTCCAAGAATATTTTAATCCCTATTTTTTGCTGTGTTGTATTTGTGAAGATGGTCTTTGTGAATATTGTCAAATTGTATATAGCAGATTTTCAAGGTGTATATTTTGTGACCAGAGAACAGGATTGTATTGTGATGGGTGGAAATGAGGAATGTTAGTTTGTTGTTTTTATTGGGGGATAAATGTTTTAAGACCCTGTTCCCGCCTGTGCGGGAATGACACAAAGGGGGCGGGAATGACAAGGGGGTTATTTGTTAATCTTTTCCATAAAGGTGTTATGGTTTTCAAGTTCATTGGGATTTGGGGTGAATTTGCGATATGGAAAATTACCGCCAATCTTGGGATGAGCCAGCATGGCCGCATGCTGTTTGGCAATTATTTCCGATACATTGGGGGCGGGGGCTGTGTTTTCTAATTCCAGATAAACACGCGCCAATATTTCCGAGTCAATTAATGCGCCATGTGCATCAGCACGCGCTGTTAATGATATGCCATACCATTTTGCCAGTGCGTCTAGGGTATAACTTTTTGGGCCAAATACACGATTGCGGGCGATGACCAGAGTGTCAATCATTTGTTCGCGGGAAATGGGGCGCAGGCCCAGTTTGCCTAGTTCGTGGTTTACAAACGGAAAGTCAAAGTCCATTCCGTTGTGGGCAATAATCGGACTGTCTCCAATAAATTCCAGAAATTTGGGTGCAACCGCAGACATTTTGGGTTTGTCTTCTAGAAAAGCGTTGGATATCTTGTGTACCATGTATGTGTCGGGTGGAATTATTTTTCCATCTGGGTTAATATATTCGTGAAAATTGTTTCCGGTGATTTTGCCGTCAATAACCTCGACCGCGCCAATTTCAATTATGCGGTCGCCACGCATGTATTCAAATCCAGTGGTTTCAATGTCAAAACAAATAACACGTGCCATAGTAATCCCAGTCCTTGATAATAATAGTTGCGAGTATTATAATAAAGCGATGGATTTAATGCTAGGAAATCTTAATAACGAACAAAGGTTGGCGGTCGAAACAACACAGGGGCCGTTGTTGGTGCTGTCGGGTGCAGGAACTGGAAAAACACGTGTTTTGACCACCAGGATTGCATATATATTGAACAGTCGTTTGGCGCAGACATGGCAGGTGTTGGCATTGACTTTTACAAACAAGGCCGCAAATGAAATGAAAAAACGGTTAGAGGCTTGTTCAAATGGAGACTGGTATGCTGGGGATGTGTGGTGCGGAACATTTCATTCGATTTGCCTGCGGATTTTGCGAAGCAACGCGGAACGTGCAGGGTTAAGACGGGACTTTATTATATATGGCGAGGACGAGCAAAAGGCAGTTGTGAAATCCTTGATAAGCGAATCGACCAAGACACCAGCTGAATACGTCGAAGAATTTTCCGCAATCAAAGACAAAGGATTGGTGGCACTGGAAAATAAAAATAAATTGTTTAATGCGTATAATGCCGAATTGATGCGATTGAACGCAGTTGATTTTGGCGATATTATATTAAAGGTGCTGGAACTGTTTGATAAAAATCCAGATATATTGGCGCGATATCAAAATCAATTTAAATATATTTTGGTCGATGAATTTCAAGATACTAATAATGCACAGATGGAATTTTTGGTGTTGTTGACCCGTGGGGTGGATTGTCCGAATATTTGTTGTGTTGGGGATGATGACCAATCTATTTATTCGTGGCGTGGGGCGGAAATTAAACATATATTGAATTTTGAAAAAACTTTTCCAGATGCGCAGATAATACGATTGGAAACAAATTATCGCAGTACGGCAAATATTTTGAATGCGGCAAATTCGTTGATACGGCATAACCAAGGACGATTGGGCAAGGATTTGCGTGCCCAAAATGTGGATGCGGTGGGGGAACCTGTTTATGTGTTGACTTTGCCAACCGACAGGGACGAGGCACGGATTATCGCTGATGCCATTGTGCGTGATGGAACAAATGATTTTACAAAATTTGCATTGTTGATCCGGGCAGGCAGTTTGTCACGCATATTCGAAGAAGAATTTGCATCAAGGGGGATTCCGTATAGGTTGATTGGTGCTACTAGGTTCTATGACCGGATGGAGGTGCGCGATGTGATCGCTTATTTGCGATTGCTGGTGTATCCGTTTGATGATATGTCTTTTGTGCGGGTTATTGCAAAGCCTAGACGAGGATTCGGGGATAAAGCAATTGCAAATCTGCGCACAAGTGGGGAAAATTTGATGAGTGCGATAAGGTGCGCAAAGCTGTCCTCGAAACAACGCACAGCAGCGGACGAATTTTTGTCGGCCTTTGATTTTGATTGGGGAAATTTGCCGCCAAAAGATGTGGCGAAAATTTTGCTGGAACGAACCGGGTATATGAAAATGTGGACCGAATCCAAAGATGCAGATGCCGCAGACCGAATCGCAAATGTGCGTGAATTGATTAGTTCGGTAATAGCAAAATATGATACTTTGCCCGAGTTCTTGGAGCAGGCGGCGCTGATGATGACAGATGATAATGATGCGAACGATGCAGGACAAAATGCAAATTCGGTCAGTATTATGACTGTGCATGCAGCCAAAGGATTAGAGTTTGATACTGTGTTTTTACCGGCCTGGGAAGATGGAATTTTCCCAAATGATAAAGCTATAAATGAAGGCGCAATCGAAGAAGAAAGGCGGTTGGCTTATGTCGCTATAACCAGAGCAAAAAAACGTTGCGTGATTTCTAATGCTATGATGCGATTTGTGTTTGGAACACGCACTTATAATTCGCCCAGTCGATTTATCACAGAAATGGATAATAAATATCTGGATTTTCAAGGTGGTGTGCCGCGGACTTATGCCCCCAGGGTTGAACACAGTTATACCCCAAAACCAAAAATGGGTAAATGTGCTTTGATGCTGGGGAAATTGGTTGTTCATGACGAGCTGGGGGCAGGGGTCGTGATAGAAGATGGGGGCGCTGTATTGACCGTTGCGTTTAAGTCCAAGGGTATAAAAAAAGTAGCACGCGAGTTTGTGAAAATATTAAATTAAAAACCGGCAAAAATGCCGGTTTTTATGCGTATAGCGCGTTTTTTAGTTCTTTTTTTTGTTTAATGTTTTTAGGTGACTTAAAAATGTTTTTGTGTATTGTGTCGCAGACCAGATGGATGCAACCAATGATAACCACAGCCCCCATACACCAATCTGGGGTAAAATGTAAATGGCGTACATTAATAAACGACTGGTCAAGTCAGGGGTGATTAACGTGCTAAGTGCAAGGATTAATAAAAATGCCGCAATTGAAATCATTTGCAGGGCTGTCTTAATCTTGCCCATGGAAAAGCGTGACTTGGGTACAGGCATTTCAATTTTCTGGGTGCCCAGAAATTCACGCAGGCCAGAAATGTACAGTTCGCGGGAAATCATGATGATAACTGGAACAAAAATAAACCATACCGGCATCATGATAGACAGCATAATCAGTGTGTTGACCACCAATAATTTGTCGCCAATGTGATCCATTACACCCCCAATCTTTGTGCAAACGTTATATTTGCGCGCCAGATATCCGTCAAACCAATCGGTGATAGCTGCCACTGCGTACAGAATAAATGTCGTCCAATACATTTGAAACATTAGGGCCGGAATTATTGCAAATGCCGCAAGGATGCGGAACGCAGATAAAAAGTTAACAAAGAATTTCATATAGTTTCTCCTTTGGTTAATAAGTATATTAATGTCTGCATTATAACACTTATTGATGAAAATGCGCATATATTTTTTCAGCGGCATGTTTTCCCAATCCAGGAACGTGTTTCAGTGCGTTTATGTCTGCGTCTATTATTGCACGGACCGAGCCAAAATGTTGTAACAATGCGCGTTTGCGGGCGGGGCCGATGCCATCAATTTCATCCAGAACAGATGCGGTCATTTGTTTGGCGCGTATGTTGCGGTGGTATGTGATGACAAAACGGTGTGCTTCGTCACGGACAGCGCGTAACATTAGGAATAGGGGACTGTCCTTGGGCATGTCGTGGTATTCTGTGCCGTCGGGTAAAATAAAGTGTTCGTCACCATCGCGAACGATGCCCTTGGTGACACCAAATACGGGGATGTCGCCCGCAGCGCGGTGCGCAATGCGCCACTGTGCCATGCCCCCGTCCACAATTATTAAATCCAGTTTGGGACCACGTTGGACAGCCCGTTGAACGAATTCGGACATCATGGCGATGTCGTTGCCAGCGCGTGATTTATCCTGTAATTTGAAGTGTTTGTAGCCGGATTTCTCGAATCCATTGTGGCCAAAAGTTATCATTGCGCCAACGGGTTGTTTCCCGAACAAGTGGGAATTATCAAATACGCCAGCTAATTTAATTTTTAGCCCCAACCATTTTTCCAATTCTGATACATTTTTGTGCCAGTCTGAAATTGCGCTGTACGCATGTTTTGTGCGTATACCGCGATTTGATGTGTGTGTTAATGCGGCAATTTTGTCGCGTGCAATTGCAGCGGATTCATAGTCCATATTTGCAGAATATTTTTTCATTTGTTCTGTCAGGTCGGCAATGATTGGTGCGCTGTCACCAGTCAGGATTTTTCGTGCTGTACGCACTGAATCTGCGTATTTTTGTTTGTCTGGATAACAACATGGCGCGCAGCATCGCCCAATTTGGTACAACAGGCATGGACGCGAACGGTTGCGCATTTGTGTGTCTGTGCATGTGCGAATTTGGCATACACGTTGAATTGTTTTTATTGTCTCGTTCAGTGCTGAAACAGATGGATATGGGCCGTATATGTCGCGACGCTGGGATATGCGACCACGAAATTTTAGCAGACGCGGAAAGTCACCGGATGTTAATGCCAACATGGGGTACATTTTCCCATCGGTTAACATAATGTTGTATTTTGGTTTTTGGGTTTTGATAAGCTCTTGTTCACGAAGCAGGGCATCTGATTCGGTTGCGACTGTTTCCCATTCAATGCGTGCGACCAGGGTCCTCATGATTTGTTTGTGTGGTTCCAGTTTCGATATGTCAGAATATTGACGCAGGCGGTTTGATATGTCTTTGGACTTGCCTATGTATAGCAGGTTGTTGTCGGTGTCATACATTTTATACACCCCAGGGGCGTGTGGTGCGTTTTCTATTAAATCTGCAAATTGAATATTCATAATATTTATGATAGAATATTAATTGTTAAATAGCAAACAAGAGGTTTTTTAATGAATCAAGAATCTGGTCGTTCGATGATTGAAATGCTGGGGGTGCTTGCAATTATGGGGGTTATTACTGTTGGGGCAATCGGTATGATTTCAACCGCTATGCGTACGCAAAAGTTAACCTCGGTTAATGACCAAGTGGTTCAAATGGTGACGATGGTGCGCAATATTCACGGTGAATACGATGATTTTTCAAATATGAACGGTGTGACTATTTTCGGTGCAATTGGGATGAGTAATAAAAATCCGTATGGCGGTAATTATACTTTGTCAGTTGACCCGTCTAATCCACGTCAATTTATTGTTGGTATTGATGGTTTGGGGCAAAGTGAGTGCGAATCGCTGGTGGCCAAGGCTTGGTCCGATTCGGTTGGGTATCAAATGTCAGGAGGCAAACAGGGGGGGGCGACCGGTTCTTGTACAGGAAGCGGCGGAACAAATTCTGTACAGATTGTTTTTGGTGAGTAATAGTTGTTCTAAGTAAATGCCAAGTGGGGTGTGTGATGGCTGATTTTGTAACTGTTTCCAAGGTAGAAGATGGAACGCGATTGTTGCGTTGGTTTTTGCGACATTTTCCAGGTGTTCCCCAGCGTGAGTTTTATAAACTGTGTCGTGGTGGTCAAATTCGTGTGAATTCAAAACGTGTGCGGGGAACAGAAGTTTTGCGTGATGGGGATGCAGTGCGTGTGCCACCGACGCTGGCAAGCTATATGGGGACGGTGGTAAAAAAAACAGAAAGTGGTGAAGTTTTTTCTTTGGCAGATTTGGAAATATTACGCAAGTGTATCATTCATAATGACGAAGATATCGTGGTGTTTAATAAGCCCGCAGGATTGGCGGTACAGGGTGGAACTGGTATCAGAAAATCTGTTGATAAGATGGCAGCAGCATTGTTCCCTTATGATAAAATTGCATTGGTGCATCGACTGGATAGGGAGACCAGTGGAATATTAGTTGTTGCAAAAAATCATAGGGCGGCGCAAAACTTGGCGGCCCAGTTTCAGAACAAGATTGCACGGAAGGAATATTTGGCGCTGTTAAATGGTGATGTAAATCCGCGCAGCGGTGTGATTGATAACTTTGTGTTAAAGGGCCAGGTGTTTGATAGCTCGGCGCGGTTGAATAATGGAACAGGACCGCGTCCACAACGGGCGATTACTGAATACTCGGTGTTGTCAAATGCAGCAGGGTGTGTATCTTGGGTGCGGTTTTTGCCGAAAACTGGGCGTACGCATCAATTGCGGTTGCACAGTGCGTTTTCGTTAAATGCGCCAATCGTTGGTGATGGTTTGTATGGCGGAACATTGATGGCAGATGGACCGCTGGGCAGTGTTTTGAAAACAAACAAATTGTTTTTGTTTGCATATGGGTTAACATTTCAACATCCTGTAACAGGTCGGATGATGAAGTTGCGGGCGGCGGTGCCTGATTTTATGGTGCCAGTTATGAAGTTTCTGGAATTTAAATTGCCATGAAGGTAAGAAGAAGTAAATTTTTTCTGATTGCTAAAATCCTGGGGTTGTTTGTCCTGGGGTTGATTGTTGCGATTTTTGTGACACTTAGTCATATTAATTTGGAATCGTTGCGTGGGAATTTGTTGACTATTTTGCAGGACGCAACAGGGATGCCGGTCGAAATCGATGGGGCTGTGTCGTGGAAGTTTTCTTTGCGTCCGCGGGTTGAATTGAATAAGGTGCGTGTTGCAAATGAAAGTTGGGCGACAAGTAAGTATGCGTTCAGCGCAGATAAAATAGATGTGCGACTTAATTTAATTTCGTTGTTTCAGGACAAGCCTACGATTCAAAATGTAAGGGTTTATGACGCAGAAGTTAATATAGAAAAAAATGTCGCAGGACAATATTCAATTCGGTCGTTGCCACAGAAACAAGAAGCAGAAAAAGACGGTTTGACAAGTGGACCAGAAAAATATCCGTTCAAAGATTTTGGAATGGGTGGGGTCGAGGTCAGAAATCTGAAAGTAAATATATTGGGTGAAAAATATTCTTTGGCGGGGTTTCATGTGCGACTGATGGAACCAGAAGATGGATTGGAATATTCGGGCTGGATTAAGGCGGATAAAAATGTTTTGCCTTTTATTATAAAGTTTAGTGAATATAATCCAGATCGCAGGGTTTATCCTGTTCAGATTGCTTTGTCCACAGGCGGTGATGCGTTGATTGCAAATGTTGCACTGGAAGGTACAAGCAGGGCGCCAATTGACTTTATTGTCAAGGGGGAAATCCCTTATCCCGAGAGAATGGGGGAATTGTTAGGTTTGAATTTGGATGGTGTGCCAGCGGTTAGGTTGAATGTGGCTGGTGGATTCGACAGAGAAAAAGTGACATTACGGAAATCTTTGATTGGAATAGATGGGGTGGATTTTACAATTTCTGGGGATTGGGATTGGTCTGATGGGACAGGACAGGGGATTAACGCAAGTCTTTATTCACCCGGTGTTGATTTGATGCATTTGTTTCCTGATTGGTATTTCGGAAGTGAAAAGAATCCGAATCGAAAATTAAATGTGTTCAAGGATATTCCTTTGTTCGGGGAAATGTTTGTGGGGCGGAATTTGAATCTGCAGGTCAGATTGGGAAAGTTGGTTTTGTATCGTGATTTGGAATTGCAAAATCTTGATGTGCGATTGGATTTGCGGGACAATCGTGCCAGACTGGATGGCAATTTGGATGTGGCACAAGGGAATGTGAATGTTGGAATTGATGCGAAGTTAGAAGAAGATGGGCATATATGGTTGCAGGCGGCTTCAATCGGGAAAAATGTAACCGTCGGTGATATTTTAAGAAGGGTTCATAATACGGAATTTTTATCGGATTTGCCGATGGACTTTGAATTTTATGTACGGGCAAATGGTAAAAACCTGGCCCAGGTTATGAAGACTTTGACGGGGCCTGTGCGGATTTATTCTGTGGCGCCGGGGTATGCACATTCTGCGCTGGTTTCGTATATATATGGGGCCGATTTTTTAACTTCATTGCGGCATAGTGTTCAAGATTTGTTCAATTCCGAGAAAAAATATAATCAGATTGAGGTTTCTTGTGTGGCGGTGAATGCTGTGCTGCGTAATGGACTGATTGAAACGCAAAATGGTGTAGCGGTCGAGACGAATACAATCAATATGAATTTGGCGGGAACCTTAGATTTGGGTAATGAAGAAATGAAGTTGTCATTGACAACTGTACCTGTTCGTGGTTTAAAATTGTCGCTGACGGGCAATGTGGTTAATTCGATTGAATTGACAGGCAGTTTGGCAGAGCCAAGTGCGCGTATAAGTGGGGCGGCAGTTGCTGGCAAGGTTGCGTCTGCAACGGGCTTGGGGATGTTGTTGGCACCGTTTACGGGCGGAATTGGTTTGGTCGCTGGGGCGGGAATTGGATTGGTGGCTGGAGACTTGTTAGAAAACTGGTTGGCGGACGGCAATCCATGTGAGACGGCTATGGAACGAGGTGCTCCATTATATCGGGATGATCCTGAATGGCTAAAGGCGCCATTGGCAGGGTTGATAGATTCGGTTTTGAAAACAAATTAAATTTACAAGGAGTTAGCAAATTATGATTAATTGGATTGGCTTGGTACAGGTAGTGATTATTGGGCTGTTGATGTATGTGTTTTATCGCAGTTTTATTCAAAATACCCAATCGGAAAAATTGGTGCATGGGCTGTTAGGATTGGCTGGGTTGTGGGTGCTTAGCTTTGTGTTGCCGTTGGTGCATTTGAATTTGTTGGCTACATTTTTGCATTATACGGCTTTGTTCTTGTCGCTTAGTTTGATTGTTGTGTTCCAGCCAGAATTGCGCAAGTTTATGGCGCTGATGGGGAATGTGCAGGGGTTGCGGCGTATGCTGAAGGTGGGGGCAGAACGCAAGCAAGATACCAAGGCTTTGGATGCTATTGTCAGTTCGGTTGAATATATGTCCAGTAAACATACCGGTGCGTTAATCGTGTTTTTAAGTGGCGTGGATGAAAGCGCAATTGATAAAAAGGGTGTGGTGATAGATGCAAAAATCAGCAGTGAATTATTATTGACTATATTCTTTAATAAAACTCCGTTGCATGATGGGGCTGTGATTATTGAAAATAATCGTATTGCGTATGCTGGGGGGATTTTACCTTTGTCACAAAATAACTTGAATTGGAAATATGGAACGCGTCATCGTGCTGCGCTGGGACTGAGTGAGGTTTCCCAGGCTGTGGTGTTGGTGGTGTCCGAAGAAAGTGGTGATATATCGATTGCGGAACGGGGCAAATTTACAAAATATGATGATGTTAAGAAATTACGTTCCAAGTTAGAAAAAGTTTTATATAAATAAAAATCCCCCCCCCCCCCCCGTTGGGGGGTGGTCAGATTGAATTTGTGTTTTTTTGTGGTATCATAGGTCAAGAAAACACAAGGGGTTGTCAATGACACTAGAAAATTTAACGGCAGGTCAAATGCCACCTAAAAAAATGAATGCTATTATTGAAATTCCAGAATCTGGGCATGTAAAGTACGAAATCGACAAAGAATCCGGTTTGTTAAAAGTGGATAGAATTTTGCATGCGCCAATGGCGTATCCTGCAAACTATGGTTATTTCCCGGGGACTTTGGGCGATGATGGTGATCCGTTGGATTGTGTGGTGGTGTGTAATGCGCCGTTGCGACCAGGGGTGCTGATTGAGGTTCGTCCAATAGGGGCGTTGTTGATGGAAGATCAGGCCGGGGGCGATGAAAAAATTATCTGTGTGCCACGTGACAAGATTGATCCATACTATGAAAAAATAGAATTTATTGAACAGCTGCCAGAAATTTTGCGTTCTAAGATTGAATACTTTTTTCAGCATTACAAAGATTTACAACCGGGGTCTTGGTCCAAGATTTTGGGTTGGGCCGATCGTGCGACTGCGGATAAATTAATTATGGACAGTGTTGAAAGATATTTGGGACAGAAACGCAAAGTGTAATAAATTCCTTGCGTTTGGGGTCGTTGGTTTTATAATAAAAAAGTTTTATTAAAAGAGGTATTGAAAATGGCATCTTATATTGCAAATGATATGCGTGTAGGTTGGGTGATTTCACATAATGGAAAACGGTATTCTGTTACATCAATTACTAAGGTTAAGCCAGGCAAGGGTGGTGCGTTTGTTCAGGCCGACCTGCGTGATATTGATTCTGGGAACAAAGGTGGTGACCGTTGGCGCGCCGAAGACAAGGTTGAAAAATTGATGGTCGAAGATTTTGATTGTCAGTATTTGTATGCTGATGGGTCGGATGCGTTCTTTATGAATCTGTCAGATTATGAACAGTTTACAATGCCGGTTGAAACAATGGGTGATGCTATGAAATTCTTGGCCCCAGAGATGGTCGTCAAGGCGAACTTTGTCGAAGGGCAGCCTGTTTCTATTTCATTACCGAAAACTGTTGTCGCAATTGTTGAAGAAACAGAACCGGCATTAAAAGGTCAGACTGTTTCTGGCAGTGGTGGCAAACCGGCAATTTTGGACAATGGTGTTCGTGTTCAGGTTCCTGTGTTTATTGAACAAGGTGAAAAAATTGTGGTAAATACGGAAACCCTGGAATATGTCGAACGGGCAAAATAAATTATAATAATTCATCTAAAACCAAATCGGGCATCTCATGTAGCGTTTGTACACTACGATGCCCGATTTGGTTTTATCTAAATCATTCTAATTTATTTTCGATAAAATCGGATGGCATATCTGTGGGTGGACAATGTTTTGTGTTTGAAATGTGGTGTTTGTTGTGATATAATCATAAAAAAGTAAAGGGGGTTTTATATGAAAAAACTGATGAAAAAATTGAATTTTGCGATTATTGGTGTGATGGTGTCTGCGCCTGCGATGGCGGTGAGTAGTAACATTACAGATGCTGTCTGCAAATTGTCGGAACAGTTTGGAGAGATATTTAGCGTTATTCGTTTGTTGGCGTTTGTTGGTGCGGGTGTCACGATTGCTGGATGGGCATGGGGCTATATTTCTGCTGGTAAGATAGAAGTGGTAAAGGAAGTTAAAGAAAAAGGGATTGCCATGTTGATTGGTTTTATTTTGTTGTTTGGTATCGGAACATTGGTAAGTGTGTTTATGGCTATGACAGGTGAAGGTGGTTATTTCGAATGTGTTGCAAATTTCTTTGATTAAAAAATCCCGCGAAAGCGGGATTTTTTATGATCGCGGGGGTGCTTGGGTAAAAAACTTTATATGAGTAAGTTGCGGACCGAATTCCCCTTTGCCCGCGAAGGGGATTAAACCCTTGTTTTTCTAAGTTTTTTATCTGAGTTTTTCTTTGCTGTATTTTAAGATGAAATCGCGTTCGGTGCGGACCAGTTTAGATTGTATCTGGGATATGGGGGTTGGGAATATGTCTTGTTCGGGGCGTATGTTGTGGTTATGTATTTCTTGAAAGCGGGCGTTGAGCAGTTCGCTATGCGCAATCTGTTCAAGTGTTGCGATGTTTTGTGTTTGTGTGTGTTTGAATTTTTCGATTGTGCGTGCCAGGGCATTTGTTCGTGCGTCTAGTGTTGCTGCACCCAGATAGTTTGCCAATGGGTCGTTTGGTTTGATTTGGATACCGTGAATGTCTTTTAAATCGTTTGCGCCATAATTGCAAAATAATGTACGTGTCATTGTATGATTAAATTGGCGAAAGTTGACATTGTGTCTCTTTAAGATTCCTGCGATAATTTTTTCGTAATATGTCAATTTGTCGCGCAGATATACGCGTGCAAATTGATATGATAATTTTTTTATGTCATCAAATTTTAAGTTTGGACCTATGACTGGCGAAATAAAATAAGTGCGTGAAAATATCATCGCGGGATTGTTTCGCGACATGCACCAGCATGCATAGCGGGACAGTTGTAAATCCTTGGCGTTTTTATATGTGCTGAAATCCAATGTGTATTCGTGGCGGTATGTTGCGACATGGTCTTTATAAAATTCCAGGTCGGTGCGTGTTAATTGTGGTGTGCCACGTTGTTGTTTTGTGGTGATTGGCATAACCAGATTTTGCCAGGTGTGTGCGTTCATGTTTGGGGCGATTGGAAAATAGGGGTCACCATACAGGTTGTGCAGGTCTGAATAATACCAGTATTCGGAATGGATTGTGGGGGTGTTGGCGTACATGTCTGGGAACAGGCTGAATTGTGTATCTTCGTCGATGCGGTGGCGTTTGGCGTTCAGGGTATCAAATATAACAGACTTTTTTGGTAATGTCATGGTGTTGCCTTTTTTTTATGGGTGTTATTTTCCATCTTCGATGTTTGCCAGGGAAAACAGAACCGATGATATCAATGATTGATAGGGGACGTGTTGTGCGTCGGCCAGTTCTTTTATCTTGTCCAAAATAGGGCGCGGAATGCGCATATTAATAACGCAGTCTGATTTGTTAAACGCCTTGTATGCGGCGTATTCTTTTAACAGTGTTTCAATGTTCATAATGAACAGTTGTTGCATAACGTTTGGCATGGACAATCCTCTATACAGACCGCAATACCACGGTCATTACAATGCACTATACCAATGTAAATACAATTGTCAATACAAATATATTTACAGTTGTGATTACTGCTGTGTTGCAGGCTGTGTGGGCGGTTGTAAATCGATGCGCAAATCGCAATTAGCAAATATGGTTTGATTTTTGGCTGTTCTGTATATAAAATGGTCTGTGTATTTATAAGGAAGGGTTTTATGCTTAAAAAATTATTGTTTGTTGTGCTGGGGGTGTGTTTGTTGGTGCCAGCACATGCCGAGTTGAAGGTGGATATTGTCGCAGGGGGCGTGAATCCAATATCAATCGCAGTCCAGAAATTCGAGGTCGTGGGTGATGTGCGGTCCAAGGATGCCGCTGCGATACGGCAAGTGGTTGAATCCGATTTGAAGCGGACAGGAATGTTTCGTATTGTAAGTCATGATGCGTTGCCTGAATATGTAAAATTGCATGAAATGCCGAACTTTAATTTGTGGGCGGCTATTAAAACGCAGGTGTTGGTTCAGGCCAGATTAAGTGCCGAGCCCGATAACAGATATAAACTGGAATTTTTTGTTTGGGATGTTAATGGGCGGGAACAAATCGAGGCGCAATCGCTGGTGGCTTCGCGCAGGTCAGTGCGAAGATTGGCACATATCATGGCAGATGCGATTTATGAAAGGCTGACTGGGGAAATAGGGTATTTTGATACGCAGATTGTCTTTATCGCAGAAACAGGGCCAGTGCATGATCGTATAAAACGTATGGCGATTATGGACCAGGACGGTTATGGGTTGCGGTATTTGTCAGACAAGGATTCTTTTGTAATGTCGCCTCATTTTTCCCCAAATATGCAATCGATTGTGTTCTTGTCTTATTATAATGATGATCCAATGGTGTGGAGTTTGGATCTGGATACGGGCGAGCAACGCAGGTTGGGACAATTTGGTGGGATGAATTTTTCACCACGGTTTTCGCCGGATGGCACGCGGGTGGCAATTTCGCTGGTTAAAAATGGTATCACTCATATATATGAATTTAATATCGAAACCAAAGAATTGCGTCAGTTGACATTTGGTAATTCAATTAACACCAGTCCATCTTATTCACCGGATGGTAAAAAAATGGCGTTTAATTCAGACAGGACAGGACGGCAGCAGATTCATGTGCTGGATTTAGAAACAGGGGCGGTGGAACGCATTACATATGGGGCAGGGCGGTATGCAACACCGGCTTGGTCGCCAGATGGGCAGTTCATAGCATTTACAAAAATAGCGGATGATACTTTCTATGTGGGGATTATGGATACGCGTGGAAAAAATGAAAAAATATTGGCGGGCGGATGGTTTATGGAGGCTCCGTCATGGGCGCCGGGGTCTCGTCGTATCGTGTACTATGAAACAGAACGGCATGTCGATGGTATTGAACGCGTCAGCCATATTCGCAGTGTAGATATCACAGGGCAGAATCTGTATGATATCGAATTGCCAGATGGGGTTAATGGGCTTGAACCGACTTGGTCGCCAAGATTGCCGTAAATAAAATCCCGCTTGGCGGGGTTTTGTTTATAATGGGATGGGGTTAGTATGAGAAAATTGACTTTGTTGTGTTGTGTGTTGTTATGGGGTGTGTCTGCATATGCGGTGCCTGCGGTTGTGGATTATGTTCTGGATGGCGATACATTTGCCGCAGGTGTAAAAATTGATGACGATATTACAATTACTGTGCGTGTGCGTTTGATTAATGTAGATACTCCGGAAATGAATGGTATGTGCGAATCGGAAATTGATAAGGCGCATGCCGCCAAAGAATTTGTTTCTGAATTACTGCCCGTTGGTACGGTTGTTGATTTACAAAATATAAAAGACGATAAATATCTGGGGCGGATTGATGCAAATGTGTTTCTGTCAGATGGACGTGATGTTGGCGATGTGCTGATAAAAGAAAAACTGGCGCGGCCATACAATGGTGGTAAGCGTCAGTCTTGGTGTAAATAAAAATCCCCGTTTGGGGATTTTTATTTATGCGCTGTGGCGGTTGATGGCGTCCGATATTTCGTCCAGGGATGCCTTGCTGGGTAATACTGGTTCGAATGTAACGGTTGCCGTTCCCGGGGTAATGCGACCACGTTTTGGCCAATATAAGCCTGCGTCAGTGCCAACAGGTAAAATCGGTAATTTCAAGTGACGTGCCAGGAATAATAAACCGCCCTTTAGTGGTATTTTATGGCCAGGTTTGGCACGGGTGCCTTCGGGGAATATCACCAAAATGCGGCCATTCAAGATTTCTTTTTCAACCCGAGCAGATAGTTTCGATAAATTTGTGCGGCCGGCGGTACGGTTTACCCCAATCATACCCATGCGCCAAAATGCCCAGCCATAGATTGGTATCCATAGTAATTCGCGCTTCATAATGAAAAATGTGTTGCGTACAACCTTGGATATAACGGCGATTTCTAAAATAGACATGTGTTTGGCCGCAATTATAACCTTGCCGTCCAGGCGGTGATTTTCGTTGGGCATCATTGGGATGCCGTTTTCTTCGGTTTGTGGGTATATGACACGATATTTTATACCACCAAAAATGCGCGCAACAGTCAGTACGCCATATGCACAATGGAATACCAGCCAGCCACACAATTTTTTATTAATTAATCCCAATAATAATATGGGCGACCATAAAATGAAATGTGTTGCAAGTGCGATTTTGAATATAATTGTTCTGAACATTGTGGCCCGTTCCTTTGATTTTTAGCTTTCTTTGATTCCGAACATAGTTGCGATGTATTTTATATATTCTGTGGTCCATCTTTCAAGTCTTTTTGCAGCAGGCATCCCCGCCAGTGTCGCGGGACAGGCTATAACCTGAACCATGGGCAGTTCGTTTTTGATTAAATATGTAGCGCGATTGATGTGGTCTTCGGTTGTGATGATGACGATGCGTTTCAGGCCACGCATTGTTGCGATGTTGCGAATGGCCAGTGCGTTTTGATATGTGGATTTTGATGTCGTTTCAATAATAGCAGGACGTGCTGTGTTAAGTTGTCCCTTGGCGCCGGCCCCAATAATGTACAGGTCAGCGGTGGGAAATTCCTGCATCTTGCGCAGGGCGAATGGGATTCTGCGTTCGTCCCCGGTCAAGACGAATATGCTGTCGTTTGGTTGTATTTCACCGCATTGAATTGGTGCAATTGACTTGAAAATCACGCCCCCTAAGATGAAACAAGCGAATATCACAAAAGATGGTGTCAGTAATTTGCGCATTTTATCCTAGGATTCTTGGAGGATTTTTATTGTTGTGCGGCGAGTTGTCCAAATTGAAAATAAAATGATGACAATTGGTAACAATATCAATATAAACCAACCCGTCCCAGATAACCCTAACATCGCCATCAGACCAACACGGGCACTGCGGGCCGAAGATATGATTAACATCAGTACAGGGGTGGCGGCAACAAATCCAATCATGGCGGCAATCGCACTGATTTTCGCAACAATGGTCTGCATTTGATTGGCAATAAAATTATCTGATGCGCCAATTTGATTCAAGATTTCCAGTTCGCGACGATGCAGCATGGCTGTATTGCGGGCGATGTATGATATGCATATGCCGATTGCCCCCAGTGCCAGCAATAATATAAACGATGATAATAAAATCATTCGCCATCCAGCGCCCGTAGATGGCCCCAGTGCTGTTGCATGGGTTAAAAATCGTGCATGCTTGGACAATTGTTCGCCAACAGATTCCAGGTCACCTGTTGTGTTAAATTCGATTTCCCACATTTTCGGCAGATAGTTTTTCAACACCCCACCGCCCGAAACCCATGGCGACATCAAGTCGTTCATCTGTTCGGTGCTGATTTCATTAATAGATTTAATTTTATCGTTGTTGTTGGTAATAATCTGTTGTGTTTTTTTGATGTTGTCGGGATTTGTGACCTGGACGGTGGCGAAATTTTCCCACTGGGTGTTCCAGCGCATGACACCTGTGCCAATAGACAGTGCAATCCCCAGCGACAGCACAGATAAAAATGTCAGCAACGACATAATTATTGTCATAAACAGTGACTGTTCGCGTACCAGTGAAAATATAGTTGGCTTTCTCATATCTTATGCGTTTCCGATATCGTCAAACTGTTTAGACAGTTCTGCGAAATAGTTTTGTGGTTTTGGTCCCCGCCATACTCGTTTAGATTCCGAATCGTTTTTTGTTGTTGCGGGTGCAGATTTGCCCGAAAAACTGACGCGGTGATTTTCTACATGTATTACCGGGAATTTATAAGTTTCCATTAATTTCTTGTTATGGGTTGCCAATATAATCGTCGTGCCGAACATCTTGTTCATCTGGATGAACAGTTCCATCAAACGAGATGCGTTTTCATCGTCCAGATTTCCGGTTGGTTCGTCCGCCAGCAATATCGCAGGCTGAATAATAATAGCACGTGCGACCGATACGCGTTGCTGTTGTCCGCCCGACAAAGCCAAAGGATTTGCATTCGAGTATTTGCCCAATCCAACCCAGTCTAAAACCTTGGTCACCAGTTTTTTTATTTTATCTTCGTTCAGATTGCGCACCCGCAGAGGCAAGGCGACATTATCAAACACCGACAGGTGCGACAACAGTGAATAAGACTGAAATACAATCGCCATTTTTTGACGAACATTCGTGATTTCATCGCGCGTCATATTATTGGTAATATGTCCAAACAACTTAATCTGGCCGCGTGAAGGCTTGTGCAATTGGTAAATCAGTCGCAACAGAGTGGTTTTGCCCGCCCCAGATGCCCCCGACAGAAAATAAAACCCGCCACCGCTGATGTTAAAAGAAACATCGGTCAGGATTTCGGGCGTTCCATCATAGCGTGCCGCCACATTTGCGAACGAGATTGCTGTCTTTTCTTCCATACATTGGAATATAATAGAAAAAAAATACATCGTCAAACAAAAATGTTGGCGATCAAGGGTCTAGATTATTTTGTTGTCCTGGACCAAAACCTGTTCGCTTGATACAGGCTGGGCCGAATTATCGGACGGCACATGGGTGCACGAGGTTATAATAGATGCGATAAAAATAAACAAATACTTTGCCATTTTTTTTACCTTTTTGCCTGACACTTGATATGAATCTAGCAAAAATCGAAAAAACTTGTCAACAGATGATTTTTTATGTTTGGCAACGCGTGCATTTTTATGTTACAATATAGGAAAATTCGGAGGATTAAAATGAAAAAGAATGCTTTGTTGTTTATGTGTGGCGCATTACTGGTGTCGATGTCTGGTGCGGATGCGGCTTCGTATGTGGTGCGTGACCAAGATGGGAAATATTTGGCGGTGCGTGCTGTTGCGCCCACCAGTTCTTGTGTCAGAACAACATGTGGGGCGGCTCGGGCTGACAAAGTGTCGTGGTCAGAACGGGATTCTGGTGATGGCAATTGGTATTTGGGTGGTCGTGTTGATATAAACTTTTTAAGTTGGAAAAATGAATACAGTTCATCTCAGGCTGGGGTAAATGTTTGGTTTGATCACGACGATTATTCGTTCGAGCCTGTATTCGGTGGCGACATTTTTATTGGCTATGCGTTTAATGATTTGTGGCGGCTTGATGTCGAGGGTGGCATGATTGGCAGTTTCGAAGATGCGGACGATAATTTCAGTTTCAAGATGACTGTGCCATATATAACCTTGAACGGTTATCGTGATTTTTCAAACGGTCTGTATGTTGGTCTGGGTGTTGGTGTTGCTTTGCCCAAGACCGAATTATCGGGGGCGTTTTATTCCGAAAATCGCATCAAACGTGAATCTTCGTTGATGGGTTCTTTGATGCTGGGGTGGTCCAGTCATCTGAGCGAAGATATGGTGCTGGATTTGCGTTATCGTTTGGCCGTGTTTGACGGTACGACACACAGTCGTGTGCTAAGTGCGGGCGATTTGTTTAAAAATGAAATAGGTATGGTGTTGGATAATTCCGTATCTGTTGGGTTGCGCTATGAATTTTAGCAAAGAATTTTACGAATTGGTGTTTGACATCGATTCGCAAAAATGATAAAATACAAGGGCAGGGAAGAGAGTTTATGAAATACAGTTTTGGAATTTCTACATTGTCGATTGTTTGCGCAATATCTGCGGGTGTTTCGATGCCGGTTTTTGCGGCGCCTGCGGTTCGTTCGTTGGGCAGTGCGGGTACATATGCCGGTACGGCTGGTGCGGTCAGTGGGGTTAAATCTGCTGCGCCATCTGCGGGTCGTGCGGGGACGATATCGTCCGGTCGTGTTGGTTCGACGACGGCGGCAGATTCGACAACGGCTGGTGTGTCGGGAAATCGTGTTACATCGACTCGGGTTGCTGCGACGCCACGTTTATCGATTGGTAAATATTTATCTGGGGCGACCATTGGTGGTGCGACTGGCGGTGCTACGATTAAGCCGGGGCAGTCTGGTGTTGATACCGAAGAATTGGGTGAACGTATCGATGGGTTAGAGGTCAAGGTAGAAGATCTGGCGAATGATATTGCGGATTTGACTGGGCAGACAACAATTGTCGAATATGGCGAAGGTATTTTGACGATTATTCAGGGTGATAAAACGACTGACTATAACCTGGCCGAGTATTTTGCAACCCAGGAAGAATTACAGGCATTGGAAGATGCGATTAATGAATTGGTTATTCCGACCAAGGTTTCTGAACTGGAAAATGATGCGGGTTATATTACCCAGGCTGATATCCCAAGTATAGATCATCTGGCAACCCAGACAGAATTAGCCAATCGTGTGCAAGAATTGCGGGATTTGATATCGGGGTTAGATTATGTTGAATCAGACGATTTGACGGATCTGAACAGTGTTATTATTACATTGCAAAATGGTCAGGTGACGAACGCTCAACAGATTCAAAGTTTGGGGCAAGTGGTGGACAATTTGAACCAAACCTATGCCACAGATGAAGAGCTGGCGCAGGCTATTAAAAATGTTCAGGCGGGTTTGGCGGAATTGGAAAATTATTATACCAAGGCAGAATCGGACGCGCGTTTTCAACAGGTGTTGAACAGTGAACAAAATGAACAGACCGAACCGAATGTTATCCAAACGGGTGCGGGTGTTGTTAAATCGGTGGCCGCCGATGATGGTGTTGTGACGATTACGCGTTCACTGATTGAAAATGCCGATATTGCGGATGACGCGGCGATATCTGCGGGCAAGATTGATACTTTGTCTGGGTTTATGGAAACGACCGAACAGGATATCGAAGATGTGAAATCGGCTTTGGATGACGTTGAACAGAAATTCACAGATTTGCAGTTGGATAATGTTTTGCATGGGATTATGGAAGATGGTACCTATGTGATTCACTTTTCCAATGGTGCGGTCAGTTATTCGCCCGTGGTATTTATTGGTGAGGGTGGCGAACCGATTGATATGACCGCGGGTTCGATAACCCCATAAGAATCGGTCCATTAACAAGACGAATAGAGATTTGAACAGAAGAAACCAAGAAAAGAAAGCAGAAAAAACGAAATAATGAAGAAATAAAAAACAAAAAACAAAAAACAAGAAGGAAGGGAAAAAATGAAAGTAAAAAATATTGTGTTTTCAGGATTTGCTGCGGCAGTCTTGATGGGTGTAGCAGCGGATGCTAATGCGGACACGCACGTTGTGACCAAGGGGTATATTGATAGTTTGAACAGTACGGTTTCGGCTAATGCAGGTGAGTATGTTACTGGTGTGACACAGACTGCTGGTAAGCTTACGGGTGTGGCAAAGACAGGGTTTGAAACAGAGATTACTGCGACGAATCATAGCGAGACAAATGCACCAACAGCTAAGGCGGTTTATGATTATGTTGAGGCTAATGACGACAACACAACGTATACAGGCTCAGGTTATGTCTCTATTGATGGGAATAATGACATCACAGTAACCAATGTTACAAATGAGGCTGCAGGTATTAATGATTCTAGTGAATTATTGACAACAGGTAAGGCGGTTTATGATTATGTTGAGGCTAATGACTCCGACACAACGTATACAGGCTCAGGTTATGTCTCTATTGATACGGATAATAACATCACAGTAACCAATGTTACAAATGGTTCTATTACTGATGGTAGTACAGAATTGACGACAGCTAATGCGGTTTATGATTATGTAACTCAGTTGACAGGTGGTGTTTTGCCTCAAGGATGCGAGAATGGTGATTGTGCTTTGGTAAAGATTGGTGGTACATTACAGTGGGTTGAATTGACGACACCTGTGCTAGACCAAACAACTGGTGGTTAATTTAATTGCATAGGCGATTGACAGAATTTGATTCTTAACAGTTCTTGTTCGGATGCTTTGTCCACAGGAATTGTTAGAATCAAATTCTTTTTTTTGGATTACTTAAACCGATTTTTTAGTGGTTAGTGTAAGTGGTTAGTGTTGGAATCCCACTGCGCCAAGGCTTCGTGGGACAAGTGCTTTAATTGCTCTTTGCTCTTTGCGCGCATTACCTGCCCCCCGTGTGGGGCGGGACAGTTTTACTTGACCCGCCATGCGGGTCTTTAGTAAAACTTGGGTGGGGGGTGTTTTTAGTGGTTAGTGTTTAGTGTTGGAATATATTACCACTACCCCGTCGGCAAAGCCGACACCCCTTCGCCAGCAAAGGGGATTTACTTAGATAAATAAAAGTTTAGTTAAGATATTAATTTTTAGAAATTAAGCGCCATTACCTGCCCCCGTGTGTGGGGCGGGCGGAATTCCCGACAATTTATTGGCGTAGGAATTCCGGGGTGGGGGGTGTTTTTAGTGGTTAGTGTTTAGTGTTGGAATATATTACCACTACCCCGTCGGCAAAGCCGACACCCCTTCGCCAGCAAAGGGGATTTACTTAAGATAAATAAAAGTTTAGTTAAGATATTAATTTTTAGAAATTAA
>JAWPOG010000026.1:0-3550 GCA_033345155.1 Alphaproteobacteria bacterium
GCTGGTATATTTATGAACAGTTTTGACACAATATAAAACCACAGGACGCGCCACATGCCACTAAAAAGAAAAAAAACATCTAAATTCCCACGCATTTTAATGTGGACATTAATTGCCATATTGGTTGTATTGATGATTATATCATTTGCCCCAACTCAACACATGACAGAAATAGTTGTATATCCATAAAATGAATTACATCGACATATTCTTAGAAGCGCTGTCTGCGGAAAAAGGGCGCAGCAACAAAACCCTGATTGGCTATGAATCAGATCTGCGTTTGGCGAACGACGCTATTGTCGGAGGGCTATTATCAGCCAACACATCCCAGATACAAAAATATCTATCCGGCCTGCCCGACAAACCCTCGTCCATCGCACGCAAGGCATCGGCCCTGCGCGGCTTTTATAAATTTTTAATGACAGAAAAAATAATATCGCACAATCCAACCGCCAATCTAGAATTACCGAAACGCAATCGCGCCCTGCCAAAATTTTTATCCGCCCCAGAAATCGAATTATTGATATCCAGTGCCGGTGACATCAAAAATTCCATCCGTCTGCGTGCAATGATTGAATTACTGTATGCATCGGGCCTGCGCGTATCAGAACTGTGCGAATTACCGATAACGGGTGTCCTGGGCGATAAATTATTAATCCACGGCAAAGGTGCCAAGGAACGACTGGTCCCAATGCATTCAGCCGCAATTCACGCATTAAATAAATGGCTGGACGCACGTGGCGACAATGAATCTAAATATGTATTTCCATCCAATGGCAAAACTGGCCATATCACACGTGACGGATTCTTCAAGATTTTGAAAAAATGTGCGATTCTTGCAGGCATCGACCCCAATCGCGTCAGTCCGCACGTTCTGCGCCATTCATTTGCATCCCACCTGTTGGCTGGTGGCGCAAATTTACGCGCCATACAAACAATGCTGGGCCACGAAGACATTTCTACAACCCAGATTTACACACATGTTATGCCTGAAAAACTGTGTGAAACAATCGAAAATCATCACCCCCTGGCAAAACAGTAAAGGTATAAAAATGATAAAAAAATGTGATAAACCAGGTTGCACCAAGGCCGGCACATGCCGCGCCCCGAAAAATCGCGACTTAAAAGACTATTGGTTTTTTTGCCAGGAACACGCAGCTGAATACAACAAAAATTGGAATTATTATGCCGACATGACCCCCGAAGAAATCGAAGCTGACTGGGAGCGTCAAACATTCGGCACCACATTAAAGGACAAAGAAACAGCCAGCACAGACGCATCCAATTATGCAAAATTCATCAACGACTTTATAACAGGTCGTCATAAATTTGATAAAATGCCCACTCGCAGCAAACTGCCAACAAATGTTGTATCCGCATTAAAGGTTTTTGACCTGGGAATTTCAGCCACCTGGCGCGAAGTTGGGGTAAAATACCGCGCATTGGCAAAAAAATTCCACCCCGATACCGCAACCGACAAAATCAATGCTGCCAACGAATTCGCGCGCATATCCACCGCATACGAAATATTAAAAAAACATTTTGGAAAAAAGTAATTTGAAAAATAAATAATCGGAATTCATACCTGCTGACATTACATACGCCTTGCCATTATTATAAAAGAAAACCAAGGGGGGGCGCACATGTTATTAAAATCCAAAATCTTTTTTACATCGGTTGTTATATACGAAATTATTGCCGTATCATTTTTACATTTTCAAAACCTTTGCGATTCCATATTTTCATCTGATTTTTGCACCAGTTGGTATCGCTATTTTTTATTCTGTATTGTGATTCCATTAATTGCATTACTAATATGGATATGGATATGTGAAATAATCAGCATTCGCAGTCGTCGCCGCTTTATACGTCGTGCAAAAAAAGTTGCCACAGGAATCCTGTCCAGCATTCGTGGCCACATATCCGAAACCATCAGTTCCACAGACCTGGAAAAGATTATCACCGCTGCAGTCTTAATTGGTATAAAACAATACGCTGATCGCCACCCCAGCCTGCGTAAAAATGTGAATAAAATTATGGGCCTTGCAAATGGGGAAATCGACATTGATTTAATATCTGCCGACGACGAAACACCGAAAAAACAAACACGCAAACAAAATCAAAAAACCACAAAACCCAAACGCACCAGATAAAAAACAAATTCCCCGAACATCGGGAAAAAATTATAAAAGCAATATCGCATAAATTAAATAAATTAAAGAACTTTCAAAAACAATTCCCCTAGCATCGGGAAAAAAAATTAAAGATAATGGTATAGATGCGCGCGAACCCGCAACCGTAGTGTACAAATTGCTACATGAGGTTGCGGGTTCACGATGCAGATATGCCATTAGATTTAATTTTTGTTCAGGTACAGTATGGCATCCATCCCCGCACTACACCCTGTCCCCACAGCCGTCGCAATCTGCATTTTCAAATTGCTGTGCACATCACCTGCAACGAACATCCCAACCGGCAACGCATCCGGCGCCAATCGCCCCATCGCATCACGCGCCACATCTTCGGTCAGATAATCGGTGTTTGCTTCGTGTCCAATGGCAACGAACAACCCATCTGTAACAATTTCTGCACCATCAGTTGTGGTCAAAATTAATTCACCATCCTGGGAATCGGGCTTTGCCGCAATCTTTACCAAATCAGTATTGAACAAACATTCTATGTTATCGCGCGCCTCGACCCGTTCACGCAACACTGCCTCGGCCCGACAGAATGCAGATTTACGATAAACAATTTTTACAGTTTTTGCCAAATCTGCCAGATACAGCGCATCATTCAGCGCACTGTTACCGCCCCCCATAACAACAACCGTTTTCCCACTGTAAAAGAACCCATCACATGTTGCACAGTACGACACGCCACGCCCCATAAATTCACGCACACCTTCGATTTCCAACTTTCGTGGGGATGCGCCAGTGGCAATAATCACCACCTTGCCCTGATATTCTGTGCCATTATCGCACACAACGGTATATCCAGCCTCTGCATCACCTGTGATATTTTTTGCGCACACCGCATCCACTGTTGCACCAAATGTTTCGCATTGTTTTTTCATAAATTGCGCCAATTCAAAGCCAGACCCAGCCCACCCTGGATAATTTTCCAGTGTTGCAATACCTGCCATCTGACCGCCCAGTCTGTCTCCGCCCAAAACAATTGTCTTTTTATTCGCCCGCGCTGTGTACAATGCCGCCGTTAACCCAGCCGGCCCTGACCCCAATATAATTACATCATACATGATAACCCTTCCTTATAATGATTCCGGCCCAAATATACACAACAAACGCCCCCAACGCAAACAAATTTATTGCGAGCCACCTTAAAAAAGATTATGATTAAATTAACATGAAAACAAAGTTTGTATTTTTCGGTTTTTCATCATCCCCTTTTGGGGAATAATTTGTTGCACACTTTTTTGATTTTATAATTGCGAAACCATTCGCACAGTAATAACATATATCCCAAGAAATCATAAGGAACAAATCATGTTGGATATAAAATTTATTCGTGAAAACCCAGACCTTGTTAAAAA
>JAWPOG010000022.1:0-16294 GCA_033345155.1 Alphaproteobacteria bacterium
CGCCATTTTCTGTCCTTTTATCTTTGTTTACTATTGTCATACATTTTATAAACGGAACACTTCCTGCAACACACAGGATCGGCACCATTAGTAAAAATATCGCTGCTGCCACGTTCACCATTGGTCAAAACCTTTGTTGCAAGTCCCGCCAAATATTGCGCATACTGGGTTACTTCATTGGCAAGTTCTGAACAATATTCACCAGTAAACTGGCAACAAGTTTCTTTTTGAATGTCAATTTTGATTTTACCTGACATTTTGGTTCCCTTTTATCTTTGTTTGCCGTATTTATCGGGCCAGAAAACTTTACCGACATTTTCAACGACAAACGGGTCTTTACATTCCCCCCCGTTTTAATTTGCGGAAACGCCCACCAACACTGCGTGCGCCACATAACGGATTCAGGCCATATACACTGCATACGCCGTTTTCGATAATGGACTCTATGATTAAAGTTTGCTTAAAATTTTTGTTATACGGATAACCTGTAAAAGAAAATCCATATCGTGCACAATGCGGCTTACCCAAATCTTGTTTGCTCAATTTTTCCAAATATTCATATATTTTATCATTCGGCAAATATCCACATGACAAACTGTCATATCCAGATGCTCCGAAATATACACGGGTTTGTGTTTTAGCATTGTCCATTTTTTATCCTTTTTAGTTGTTTTCACATTCTCTGCTTACTAAATAAGGTCCTAGACAAAAGTCGCTTATCGGAGATATGGTAGCATACTTGTGTTTATTGTCAACAAGTTAGCATTAAAGAGGCATTTTTGGAACGGGTGGCACTTTTAAATCCTTGACGGAGATTTTTACAAAAATGTTACATATTTGCTACATAGAGTGGCGGTTAGTGCAAAGGCAAAACGGCGGAAAGGGGCGGGAATTGGGCGAACAATCGGTTTGGGTTCAGACGATTTCTGATCTGCAGGTCACAGGTTCGAGCTGCAGGCGAAAGGGGCGGTTTTATTTTTGTTGTTTTTGGTTGTGTGTCGGTGGGCGGATTGTGAAAAGGTACCTGTGGCGGGGTGGGGCGATTTTTATTATGATATGTATATCTTTCCGGGGGGCGAACAACAATAATCGCAGATGCTGAAAGTAAGAAAATCTTTTCTTGTGTCATTTGTGTAATTTGTTGGGCGTCCCCCGCCCGAAATTATTATTTATACTTGAAAAAATTAAAAAAAGTCCTATGATTGATGAGAGATGATTAATAAAAATGTGATTTTTGGTGTTTTTCATTACGTCCATGTGGGCGGGTATTAGCATATTGTCTTTTTCTGTGGTATAATTGACATTGATAATGTCATCGGTTTTCATAATAAAAATAAATAGGACTTAATAAAATGGATTTGAAACCAACAAAACCTTTGTCAGGTTTTATAGAATTGTTGCCCGCACAGCAGCGATGCTTTGACTTTTGTGCGGCGCGTATGTTAGATGTGCTGAAAACGTCCGGATTTAATCAGTTGGATTTGCCGGCGATTGAACGCGCAGAAGTTTTGACAGATAAAGATAACTGGGATGAAATTGAAACCCAGATGTTCTTGTTTCAAAAGGGTGATACTAAAATGGGACTGCGATATGATGGAACGGTTGGACTGTCGCGATATGTCGCAGGGCACCTGAATGATTTGACGTTCCCATTCCGTGCCAGCCAATTTTCAAAACGTTATCGTGGTGAACGTGCACAGCGTGGTCGCTATCGCGAATTTTATCAGATGGATATGGATATTATGGGCGTTAATTCGTTATCCACGAATTATGATGCAGAAATTATTTCTGTGATTCAGCGGACGTTGGATTCTGTGTCTGAATTTATCGGTGAAAATGTGGTGCGTGTCGGTTCGCGTCCATTCTGGGATGCGTTGTTTGATTATCTGGAAATGACAGATGGACAGAAAAAAGATGTCTTCGTTTTAATCGATAAAAAAGACAAAATGGGCGATGTAGATTTTGCCGAAGGTTTGCGTGATACATTAGATGACGCAGAAAAAGAAAATCAAATTAAATCTGTTTTTACAAATGGTTATTCTGATTTCTTGAACAAATCTAACAAGTTGGATTCGGCGGTGGCAGAGTTAAACGAATTTATGAAAACGCTGGATTTGTTCGGGGTGAAAAATGCTGAAATTGACCTGTCGATTACACGCGGATTGGCATACTATACCGGCCTGGTGTTTGAGTTTAAATTATTAAGTTATCCAGAATTAGGTACGGCGGCCGGCGGTGGTCGGTATGCCGATTTGGCGGGTAAATTCAGCAAGACCAGGGTTATTGGCGTTGGCGCGGCGATTGGTTTTTCGCGTGTCTTTGTCGCGCTAATGGAATCAGGTGCGATTGATTTGTCGCGTTTTGAATCACCGATTGATGTTTCGGTACTGTGTATGGGGAATGAAAACTTGGGGTGTGCGATATCTGTGTTAAATGCGTTGCGTGATGCAAATGTTGCGTCTGTGGCGTATCTGGATGCGGATAAGAAGTTTAAAAACCAAATAGAGTACGCTGACAAAATAAACGCAAAATTCAGTATGATAGTCGGAGAAGATGAAGTAAAAAATCATATTGTCGCGGTCAAGAATATGGCGACTGGGGAGCAACAGGATTTGCCAATTGATGTGGCTGTAAAAATGGTGCGAGGTGAATAATTATGGTGGTAGAACAGAAATTAAAAGATATTCAGGCACGTGCAGCCGAGATAGAGACTCAGATGAATTCTGGGGCAATGTCTGGCGATGAATTGGCGCGTCTGTCCAAGGAATATTCGCGTTTGAATGAAATTTTGCCGCTGATTAATGAGTATTTTCAGGTTGTGGTGGGTATTAGTGATGCGAATGAAATGCTGAATGATGCAGAATTGCGTGAAATTGCCAATGATCAGTTGCATGAATTGAATCGTAAATTGCCAGAAATCGAGAAAAAATTACAGATTGCGCTGTTACCACGTGATGCGGCAGATGATAATAGTGTGATTATGGAAATTCGTGCTGGGGTTGGTGGGGAAGAATCTGCGCTGTTTGCGGGTGATTTGTATAATCAGTATAAGTCATATGCTTTGCGCCAGGGGTGGAAAGTAGAAGTTATAGAAGAAAATGCAACGTCTTTGCGTGGGTACAAAGAAATTGTATTCAAAATTGATGGCGCGGGCGCGTATGGTCGTATGAAATTTGAATCAGGTATTCATCGTGTTCAACGCGTTCCAGAAACCGAGGCAGGGGGGCGTATTCATACCAGCGCAGCGTCTGTTGCTGTTATGCCCGAGGCCAAAGATATTGACGTCGTAATTGAAGATAAAGATATTCGTATCGATATTTTTCGCGCGTCTGGGGCAGGTGGCCAGCACGTTAATAAAACCGACAGTGCGATACGTATTACGCACTTTCCAACCGGTATTGTGGTGACGTGTCAGAATGAACGTTCGCAATTGCAGAACAAAACGGTGGCGATGGCGGTTCTGCGTTCCAAGTTGTATGAAAAGCAACGTATGGAACAAGAAAGCGCCAGCAATGCGTCGCGTAAAACAATGGTTGGGTCTGGGGACAGAAGTGAAAAAATTCGTACATATAATTTCCCGGAACAACGTGTGACCGATCATCGTATCAAATTGACGCTGTATAAATTAGACGACATTTTAGCCGGTGGGGTAGGATTGGATGAAATGATTGATGCGTTGATAGCTGCGGATCAGTTAGAGCAATTGGCAAATATGGAATGAATTTTGTTGTTGTGGTAACAAAATCCCCCCAGGTGGGGGATTTTGTTTATGGCCGCTGGGGGCTTGTTTTTTTATGGTTCTGGTGCATTTTGAAATGGGTTTGCCCGATGTTATTTTTGTGGCGGTTAGAATATGTACTTGATATTTATGTCACCTATCCAACCGGTGCGGGCGCCTTCTTGGCGGCCAAAGTTTATATATAGATTAAGATTACTGACATTTTTTTCAAGCGATATGGTGTATTCGTGATAGTCGTCGGCCTGGGGTGTTGTAACGGGTGTGTTGTTGATGTATGTTTCGCCGCCGTTGTCCAATGTTGTTATGTATTTGGCGTTCAATGCCCCGAACCAGCCGTTGGCTATATGTTTAATTGCACGCAGGGCAGGTGTTACTTCTAGCATATGGAAGTTGTTGTTTGTGACCTGGCCAGATGCGGATGTGTAATTTTCGCTGCGAATCCATGTATAGCCTAAATTAATCCCGGGTTGTATTACGAAGGAGTTGTCCAGCGCAAAATCGTATGTCGTGCTGACTGCGCCACCCACCCAGAAATTCGTGTATTCGTCATTGCCATGTGTTGTTGTGGCTTTGTTGCTGAGTGCACCGCCGTTGACAGTAAAATATAGTCCTGTATTTCCGATTTTGTCGCCGTTATAGATTCCGAAATAACCACCCTGGGATTTAATTTGGATTTCCCGGTTCTTTTGTTGGTTTTTGACAAAGCCGGTGTATAGGCCCCATTTGGATAAATCGGGTTTGGTTTCTGATTTGCTGCCGGTGATTCCAAATGTGTATATGTTTGTTTTGGAGTTCAGGTGTGCAAAATCGTCAAATTTAGCGCTGCCATTCAGGTGTTCCCAGTTTAGCCAAATATTGCTGAGTGCTGTGTTTGCGGAAATAGTGTCGCCACCGTTGCGACCGGTGCGTCCGTCGTCGTTGTATTCGCCGTATGTGGGTGCAGTGCCATACATTGGGGCGTGGCCATATGTTGTAGCAGGGTTTTCGTATGTTTCTGGTAAACTATAACTGCTGGGTGTTTCTGGTGTGTCATAGTTGAAACGTGTGCTGCCTGAAAATGAAGAAAATACGGTTTGGGTTATAGAGTGTTGGAATGCGACTATGTTATGTGCTGTGATGGTGTTTGCGTACATCTGGGCGTGTGTTGCTGCATGGGCCTCGGGTGCGAACGCGAGCAAAAATAATGACAGGGTTGTTAAATATGTTGTGTGTTTCATGATGCTCTCTCGATTTGTTATTCTGGTTGTATTATAGCATAAAATACCTGTTATTGAAAATAGTAATGTGTTTTTTGTTGAGAGTTTTATGAAATTTGATATTATGTGTGTGATTATGAGCGAAGTAAGAGACGATTTTATAGACAGGCCTGTTGTTGTGGTTGGGTTGATGGGGGCAGGTAAGACCAGTGTGGGGCGTGCGTTGGCGCGACGGCTGGGGATTCCATTTGTTGACTCGGATAAAGAGATAGAAACGGCGGCCGGTTGCAGTGTTGTTGATATATTTTCAATGTATGGTGAAGAAGAGTTTCGGCGCGTAGAACAACGTGTGATTGAACGTATACTGGATACGCCGCCTGCTTTGAAGGTTATTTCTACGGGCGAGGGGGCTTTTATAACGCCTGCTGTGCGTGAAATGATTTTGGAAAGGGCTTTGTCTGTGTGGTTGCGTGCAGATTTGGATTTGTTGGTTAGACGTACGGGTGCTCGTGATACGCGGCCACAGTTGCTGAACACAGACAGTCGTAAAATTTTGCAACAGTTGATAGATGAACGTTATGGGATTTATGCTTTGGCCGATATAACGGTTGAAACGCATGACGAGAACTTGCGCAAAACGCTTGGTGCGGTTTTACGTGGGATAGAAGAGTATTCAAACAAACAAGACGAGGAGTAAAAAATGGCAAAAAAGAAAGGAATATTAAAAGAATTTGGGACTTTTGTTCAACGTGGCAATGCCATCGATATGGCGGTCGGTATCATTGTTGGTAGTGTTATGACTGGGGTGGTAAATTCGTTGGTAAAAGATGTTATTATGCCACCGATTGGGTTGTTGATTGGTGGAGTAGATTTTTCGCAATGGTTTATTGTTTTGGGGGGTGGTCAGCCGGGTGCGCATTATGAAACGATTGCGGCAGCGCAGGCTGCGGGGGCTACGACATTGAATTTGGGGATGTTTTTGAATTCTGTGGTAAGTTTCTTTATAACGATGTTTGCAATATTTTTGTTTGTGCGCACGATGAACAAAATGCGTGATAAGAAACCTGCGAATACGCATGCGTGTCCATATTGTTATTCGACAATCAATAATGTAGCGACTAAGTGTGCTTTTTGCTGTTCGGATGTCGAGCCCGTAAAAACAGGCGAGGTCGAAGAAAGTGAATTTAAAAAAGGTATTAAAGAAGTGACGAAATTTGCGACTGGGGTTGCGGATGATGCATTGGGGGCAATTAAGAAAATAAAAAAGATTACAAAGCGTTAGTTGTTGGTTGTTGACAAATTGGTTTAATGTGGGGCGGGGCAGAAATGTCCCGTCTTTGTGTTGATGTTTCTTGCGGATTATGTATAGTTGCAGGGGGGTGTTTTGCGGGAATGTGGGGTGTAAAGGTGGATGATATTTGTTTGTTGGGTTTTTTGTATTTGGTTTGCGCTGTGGTATATTGGTTGTGTTGTGGTTTGGTTGCGTGGATTGTGATGCTTTACAGGGATAGTGGGATGAATGAAAATAAAGAAATGTTGTTGTGGGGTGTGTGTTAAAAAGTCCGGAAAAGCTGGCGGGGAATAGTGAGCAGCAAAAGGCGTATAATGTATATTATGTATAGTTTAGTATTATCGCCCTACCGGGTTAAACTATGATTTTTACTTAATTTTTAGCAAAAATCACTTTTGGCAACATAGTTAAAGTATTTTATTACCTTTCCTATATCTAGAGAGAGCAATTTTCATTTCTCTGTCATTCATTATAGCAGTAACCTCTTCAGGTGTCCAGTCTTTTGTTTCAATATGATTAAATTGATATTCATGCCGGAGCGGCGCGGTATCTTTCCACAATTGGCGATAACGCCGCCGCCAATTTGTCGGAACCGAAAAAACACGACCATTATAACGAACTTGACCGGTCTTAAAAATCTGCCAAAATTCGTCATTTGACAAATTGTCCGGTAAATTACAGGACATACGTCCATACGGTGGTCTTTTGCCGCTTTCCGGATTATAACCTTTTTTATTGATATAACCGGACACATATTTCATTGATTTTGGTGTTAAAGTACCATCATACACAAAACCAAAAGATTCTTTTGTGCGTGGATGCCGCCATGCTTTCCGGACAAGTTCCAAATCATACTTATGATTATAAAACAAAATATGCCAATGTTCACGTCCGGACTTTTCGCCATATTCACCGGCAATAAATGCCTTAACATCCGGAGTACCGTCCAATCTGCGCAATCTTTTCATGAATGCAGCAATAATTGAATGGTCAAGACCATCAGGCAGATGTTCGTCATTAAAGGTCAGCGTTAAGAACTGCCCTTTCGTCTTGTATTCGTTTGCAGCAAATATCGAAATAATCATTTTTTCGTTCACTTTTCTTAATTTGCACGCTCTACATTTACCACAGGGAAATTTACCGTTCGGGGATTCGCAAAACATACTCAATTCCTTTCCTTGCTTGACGTGTGTCAGTTGTGCGTTATATATCAAGTAATGTAACGCACAACTTTTTGACTCTGCCCTATCGGGCATCGTCATAGTTGAATTGTTATCGGCTAAAGCCGAAACAATGCGCTCTAAAAGCCTCGCTTTTGCCGCTATACGTCCGCCTTAGCTGTGGGGGCTGGCGGACTTCGCGCGGCAACGCTTGACATTTTTCGCTATTTTTTCTTTTTATTGATTTTTATTCTTTTGGCTGCCGCTGCAATGTTTGGCTGCTGCGCTGCCAACACGTCCTCACCGTATTCAGAACGGTCATCATAGTCATAAATATCATTATCGAAATCGTCCAACGTCTCGTTGTCTAATTCGTCTTGAATCTCTTCATCAATCATAAATTGATTAAAAAGGTCCTCAGGCTCGTTTATTGGAGCTCGTTGGTCAGTTGTGTCCATTTTTTTGTTAAACGCATTACTGCCCCAAATTTTGGGGGCATATGGACGTATAAATTTAATCTTTGTAACTTTATTTGACATTTTGAATCCTTTTTGTATAATTGCAGCATGAAAATATTAAAAATATTTCTTAATCTGCTTATGTTTATAATTTGTCCACCATTATGGCTTTATTTATGGCTTTGGAAAAAAATCAACGTTTCTTCTTAGATTTATAACTTGATAAAGAACCAACACTTGTACCCGTATCACCAAATAAATTGCGAACGGGTGCAACAATATTACGTCCAAACCAAGAATCTATAATACGTTCATCTTGTGCTGCTTTAATTTCATCAAGCTTACGAACAACAGTTTGTGAATCCAAAATCTTATTTTCAAGCTTTAACTTTGTATTTTGCTCTTTAATATTCCTTTCGGTTTCACGTGTTGCTGCAGTTTCTGCATGAGTTTTAGCAATATTTGCACGAGCTTGTTGAATAGCCATAATATCAAGAGGTGTAATTTGTGGAGCTTTAACATTTGCAACTGGTGCAGATGGTGTACTTGCACCGCCACCAGTGGCTGCAAGCAGCCGATTAAAACCGGCTGCCTCCAAGTCCTTTGTGTGACGTTGAACAGCTGTATTTGACATACGTTCTTCCCAGTCACGAGCTTCACGTGCCATCTTAATATTTGCCTCATTAGCAGACTTTTGTGCTGCGTAATTCATAGACGATGAAAATATATCACCGCCTAATTGAGCAAGAGCTGACCACATATCACACTCCTTTATACAATATGAATACCAGGTTGAGGATTGCGCGCGAATACACGACGAGCTTTGATTTCATAGCCGATACAGATTTGCATCTGGTCCTCGTCACGAACCGCAAATGAACGGTCTGTTGGCTTTTCATAACGCCATGCTGCAGACAATACAGGCTCGGTATCATATACACGTGCCATAGTCCAATGTAAGAATGTATCTTTCATATGGCCATGCAACGTAGATGGTATATGTGACAATTCACTATAACGTGGAACATAACCAAAGTTTTCATCCGGCTTATCGGTATTTGGATAAATCTCGACACGTTTCAAGCCTTGTTCACCAACATGCTGGAATATTGGATTCGGTATATCCCAACGGTTTTTACGCAACAAATAACGTGGCGTAATGTTCTGGAACTGAGAACGTGGCATAATATGCATGATGCTGATAATATAACCATGTTCCAAGACCTTGATATGTATAGGTGCATTTTTACCACCTGTAATACCATGGCCTGCCAAGTTTCCTTGTGGTGATGTATCACTGGTCTGCGATGTTTGCAGCACTTCACTGAATATAACCGGCAACCGGAACGAACCATGGAATATTGGACGCTGCACACGACCATCTGGAATACGTACACCAAACATAGCCAAGGTAAATTCAACTGCACGAGCACCGGCTTGCTGCAGAACTTCACCAAAGCGCTGCATACGTGCCGCCAAGCGGAACGCAATCATATTTGCAGCAGTCGCATTTGCCAAGTTTGCATTAACTTCACTCAAATCAGCATAAGTTGAATATGATGTAATAGTGCTATCAGAAGTAATATCAATAGAGCCAACACCAAGTTGAGAATCAGCTACATTAACCCAATTTGAACCAGATTTAGCTTGTAACTGTAACTTAACCGAATTATTACCTACAACAGCAATAACACGAGAATCATTCGATTGAATTGATGTAAAAAGATACAAAACTTGAGAATTTGATACAGTTTGATTCTTTGACAATACAAAACTCTTACCAGAACCAAGGTCATTATAAGAAATACCAAGAGCACTGGCATAAACAGTTACTGTTTCGCCTGTATACTGAGCAGCCGCAACCTGACCTGTAACAACCGGAGCCATCTCTGGTGTCAAAGAAGCCAATTCACCAAGCGGCAGGGTCGCAACCGGACCGCGCTGCGTATTTGGCAAGGCACGTCCGTAATAATCGCGTGACCATGCTTTCGGGAATAAACCGTTACGCAAGAATTCATAGCCCAAAGGCTGACCGGATGCATCTTGAAATACATATGTACCAAATAAGAATTCTTCATACTTAGTCAAATCCAGTTTTTTAATGAAATTCTGGTCACGATAGTTTTCATTGATAACATGCATATATGCGACAACTGGCAAGGCGTTCAATTCCAATCCAGCACCGACAATCACTTTTTCACCGGTTTCAGGATTGACATAATTGGTCGGATATCCGAGCCAGTCGGCAAGTCCACCGGGTTCAAATCCTTCATCGGGAATTGTAATTGTTGGTAACAATACACTTGTCGTGCCATCTTCACCTCCGGTTAAAAAATCGTCCCATGATAAACCAAGTTTGTCAAATAATTGACGCCATGGAACTTGATATGTATCAACGCCGACAAATACATCATGCATTGTTGGCGCAACCTGTGCCAAGAATCTTGTTAAATTCTTAGCTTCAATTTTAAATGAATCACCGGGGAAAACCTCGATAATATCGTGCGGATAACATAAACCCATGTTATTCGTTGAAGTCACAGTATGTGACAAATTATGCGCATGTCTTTTCATAGCTTAATCCTTTATATCTTTGGAACAAAAGAAACGATTTGAAGATTCTGTAGAAATCTGAAACAAAGCATTTTCCAAATCAGAAAAACGAATACTTGAGCCTTTATGCGCAATAGTATAAACTTCATTTCCAATTCTTACATGAATATGATGTACAGCAAATTGTGCTGCTTCACTGACATTTTTCGCCATCTTTACAATCCTCCAGTTTTGGGTTAACAAGTGCCTTGATTGAGTAGACAACGCCCTCAATCAAGGGAATGATTACAGTCGCATTTTTCAAAATGCACAGTACAGATTTAAGAAAACGGTTCATCGTGAAATTCCTCCACGCTTACCAAAAGGCGTAGAATACGAAACACGACGACGACGACGGCTATAAAACGCTTTATACGAACGTGGCTTTTTACCAAACATACGTCTTGCACGCTTGCGCCGCTTCCAAGAACGTCTGAAAGACATGATTACCTCCTATATCTAGAGAGGTAGGACGCATACTGTATATTATGTATAGTTTGCTGTGCTGTGGCACAGGCAAACGTATACATAATATAGATAATTTTGGGGTTTGGGGTTGTTTGTTTGCTGTGTTGTGGCACAGGCAAACGTATACATAATATAGATAATTTTGGAGTTTGGGGTTGTTTGTTTGCTGTGTTGTGGCACAGGCAAACGTATACATAATATATGGGTGATTGTGGGCTTGGGTGTCTGGCTGTGCTGTTGGCACGGGCAAACATATACATAATATATGGGTGATTGTGGGCTTGGGTGTCTGGCTGTGCTGTGGCACAGGCAAACGTATACATAATATAGATAATTTTGGGCTTGGGGTTGTGTGTGTTTTGCTGTGTTGTGGCTATACATAATATAGATAAAACTGTTTGGGCTGTGGTTTGTTTGCTGCACTGTGGCACGGGCAAACGTATACATAATATAGATAAAAATTTTTGGTCGTTGTTTGCTGTGCTGTGGCATCTGAGTAAAGAATTTATATCTGTTGTTTAATTGTCGGATGTGGCGGTAAATTAAAATTATTTATCAAATAACATAAATATTGTTTTGATTGTACAATCATAAATTTATTTTTGTGTTTTTGGTGCGGTTGCTTGTTTTTATAGATTTTTGTGTTCTGATTGGAGTGTTTGGATGATTAACATGGTTCATGTTATTGGGGCAAAATATCTAAAAATCCCAGAAAATGGTGATTTGTGCCCTATTCTGGTCCAAAAAATCTAAAAAAATGGCGGATTTCTGCGGGTTTGGGGGGTGGTTTTTTGCCCGGTGGGGCGATTTTTTGCATAAAATATGCCCCGGGTGGGGCACAAAAGTACGAATTGTGGTAGGGCCATTTGTGCAATTTGCGAATTGATTTCATTCATGAATTGTTGTTGTTCGGAAAAGATGTTAAGGTGTTTTTGAATAACGTTTGATTTTTACGATTTCATGATATAATAATCAGAAAGAGGTAAAAAAATGAAAAAAACCATAATCGCTATTGGTGGTGGCGAAATGGGGCGTATTAAAATTCACGAAGATGGAACACGTGAACAAAAGCCATGGGACACAGAAAAAGCCGACAGAAAGATTGTTGAATTAACATGCAAAGAACATCCTGTGCTGGTTTTTATTGGCGCGGCCAGTAATGACAGCCCAACTTATTTTCCAGCGGTTTGTGATGTTTTTGAAAAGAAACTTGGTTGCATCACAAAAAATTTAATTTTAACAGATTTAACACAAAGACCAACCACAAATAAAATTCGTGAAATAATTATGGGGGCAGATATTGTCTATGTTGGTGGCGGAAATGTGACACGTTTAATGAAAGTATTGAAAGATTCTGGGACAGATAAAATATTAAAAGAAGCCTATGACAATGGTGTAATTATGTCCGGGAACAGTGCGGGCGGTTGCGTATGGTTTGAATATTACGACAATGAGGAAGATGAAGAATTTGATGGCACAGAAACAACACTTGCAACAAAACGCGCACTTGGATTTGTAAAAGGATATTTCTCTCCACATTGGAACAAAAAACCAGAAAAAGGTATAGATAAAGAAGTCACTTCCAAAGATGTTATAAAAAGAATGTTAATAAAAGAATCTAAATTTGGATATGCGGTTGATGAACCTGCAGCGATTATGGTTCAAACGGATGGAGATAGGCAAGTAATGACTAACATTATATCTAAACAAGGCGCAAATGTATATAAGTTAAATCAAGACATATAAAATATTCGTCCTGATAACGAACCGCAAAGATAAATTCGAACTAAGGGAAAGGTTAGATTTCTAACCTTTTCTTTTTAAAAGTTCGTAAATTGACGCAACAGCGGGTGTTTTCAACATCCGATTTACGAACTCGTGAAAGCATTGGAAAACAAAGAAAAATCGGGCACAAAAGTACGAATTGTGGTAGGCCTGTTTTCTGTGCGGGACGCAGGTGCCCGCGGCCAGAGTGGCTGTTGGGCTTGGTATTTTTTTGTTGCTTGATTTTATGCTTGTTTGTTGTATTGTTCTGATATGAGATTAGATGTGGCATTGGTTCAACGTAATTTATATTCGACGCGTGCACGCGCGTTGGCGGCGATTAAGGGCGGTTTGGTGATGGTGAATGGTGTTCCTGCCAAAAAGCCCAGTCAGGATGTCGCGGACACGGATGCGATTATGGCGGGTGATTTGCCCTATTCCACGGGACGTGGCAGTTTAAAGTTGGCGCATGCATTGGATGTGTTCAAAATTAATCCGTCTGGCAAGGTTTGTTTGGATGTTGGTGCCAGTACGGGTGGTTTTACCGATGTTTTATTAAAACGTGGGGCGTCGCGTGTGTATGCGGTGGATGTTGGTACAAATCAGTTGGTGTCTGAACTGCGCGATGATGCGCGTGTCGTGTCGCTGGAACAGACCGATATTCGTGCCCTGCCCGTACAATCGGTGGTGGATTTGATTGTGATTGATGTGTCGTTTGTGTCATTGACGAATATTGTGTCGGCTTTGGTTCCATGGGGGGCGCGGGATATTGTCGCACTAATTAAGCCCCAGTTCGAGGTCCCGCGCGATGTTGCCACCCGCGCCAATGGGGTGATTCGGTCCGCCGATTGGCACGAATTTGCAAAAAATCAAGTTGTTGAATGTTTTGAAAAACATGGATTTCGATTAGGTGGAATAATTGAATCACCGGTCAAGGGTGGCAGTGGGAATAAGGAATTCTTGGCCTGTTTTAAATATTAAAATTCTGTCTTGAACCCGACGTGGATGTTATCGGGGGTGGCAGCAACTGTAATATTTTGCGCTGTATCATATTTATCCACAACCAGCCATGTAAAAAGCGCAGATACCGCCGCTCCGCCCAGGACGTCGTGCCAATAGTGTGCGTCGGCCCTTACCCGGCCCCAACCAGTTACCGCGGCCATTGCATATGGTATTATTGCTGGTTTCCATCCGTAACGACGGTGGACGAACATTGCACTGCTGAATGCGGCGGCGGCATGGCCACTGGGGAACGATTTCCAGTCTGAACCATTTGGGCGACGTTCCAGTTCAAGGCCCTTGATGCCTTCGGCGATTATTTGAGCACCGGCAATGCTGGTGGCTAATTCAATAGCGCCGTCAAAGTTGTCTTCGGTACTGCTTAGCCCCAGGGCGTATGCCACCGTCATTACCATAAATGTATCGCTTAGTTTATTTGGGTTGGAAAATGAAAAAGGTCCACCCGCAATTGCACCATTTGCGGTCAATGCCCCGCAAACAGAAAACGCGACAAGAGTTCTAAGTCTTGACATATTTTCTTTCCTTTCGATTATAATAAAAAACCACCATAGCAAGTGGTGGTCGGGAGTTAGAACAGTCAAACATTGATGACCTCGTTGTCTTGCGAGCAACGACATCCCGACCGTTTGGTCGGGACATAAAGTGATAGCCATTTCGTTCAATGTTTTGGTGTTCTAAGCCAAAGCCACATCACTATGTCCGGGGCATGTGTGCCCCGTAACAAGTATTTATTGAAAAATCAAAAAAGTCTAGATTTTTTTGTGTATCTTTATAAAAAAACTTGAATAATGTGCGCGTGAAATATAAACTGGTGTTTAAGGCAATTTTAATAACGCATAGGACGAAATTATGGCAGACGATATTAAAAAGATTCATGAGCGTGAGGCAAAGTGGCAGAAACGTTGGATGGACGCAGGTGCGTTTACGCCAAAAAACAATGGCGAAAAACCAAAGTACTATAACCTGATTGAATTTCCGTTTCCATCGGGTTCTGGGTTGCATGTTGGGCATATGTTGCCATATACAGGGATGGATGTTTTGGCGCGTTGGCGCAGAATGCGTGGGTTTGATGTATTGTTTCCAATTGGATATGATTCTATGGGGATTTCGTCTGAAAACTATGCCACAAAGATTGGCAAGCACCCCAGTGAATCAGTGGCAGAACTGATTAAAATTTTTGAACGTGATATTTCGATTATGGGGTTGTCGTTTGATCCGGAATCAAAGGTGTCGACATCTGATCCAGAATTTATCAAGTGGACCCAGTGGATGTTTATTCAGTTCTTTCGGGCGGGATTGGCATATAAATCTGAACTGCCCATGAATTGGTGTCCGGCGTGCAAAACAAACCTGACCAATGAAGAATTAGAAGATGGATGCTGTGAAAGATGCCATGGGCCAGTGGAAAAGAAAATGAAGTTGCAGTGGAACCTGGCAATCACAAAGTACGCAGACCGTTTAATTGATGATTTGAAAATGGTGGACTATCCAGAGCGCGTAAAAACAGAACAAATAAACTGGATTGGACGCTCGCACGGGGCAGATGTGGATTTCCAGGTCGGTGATGATGTGATGACGGTATATACCACGCGTATCGATACAATATTTGGTGTGACGTTCTGCGTTATTGCACCTGAACATGCGTTGGTGAAAAAGTGGCTGGACGAAGGTAAAATTACAAACACCGATGCGGTCAATGAATATATCGCCGCCGCACGGGCCAAGTCCGAGTTCGAACGTACAGATGTTACCAAGGAAAAAACAGGCGTAGAACTGAAAGGAATCAAAGCAATAAATCCGTTTAATAAACATGAAATACCGGTCTTTATTTCGGACTATGTTTTGGCGGATTATGGATTCGGGGCAATTATGGCCGTGCCTGCACACGATGGACGCGATTGGGATTTCGCGAAAAAGTTTGGATTGGATATTATCCCCGTCTTGGCAGGTGGTGAACCAGACCAGGTCTGGGAAGGTGATGGAGAACATATAAATTCAGATTTCTTGGATGGTATGGGCAAAGATGATGCAATTGCAGCCGCAATTAAATATGGTACTGAACACGGGTTTGCACGTGGTACAACCAAGTACAAATTAAAAGATTGGGGATTTTCACGTCAGATGTACTGGGGGGAACCAATTCCATTGGTGTACTGTGAAAAATGTGGTTGGGTGCCGGTGCCAGAATCTGAATTGCCAGTCATGCAGCCATATATGTCGGATTATAAACCAACAGACGATGGTGAAGGTCCATTGGCGCGCGCAACAGATTGGGTAAATACAAAGTGTCCACATTGTGGTGCGGCGGCAAAACGCGAAACAGATACTATGCCACAATGGGCGGGGTCGTCTTGGTATTTCTTGCGTTACTTGGATTCCAAGAATAATGATGAATTCTGTTCGCGTGCGCAACTTGATAAATGGATGCCGGTTGATCATGATAATGGTGGTATGGAACATACGACGCGTCATGTGCTTTATTCGCGCTTTTGGTACAAAGCGTTGCATGATTTGGGCTTTGTGCCAGGGGTTGAACCGTATAAAAAACGTACCAGTAACGGATTAATTATGGCGGCCGATGGATCAAAAATGTCAAAGTCACGTGG
>JAWPOG010000042.1:0-11333 GCA_033345155.1 Alphaproteobacteria bacterium
TCGCCGTGTCGTTGCGCGCAGTGGAACCCCACAATCTGCATATGCACAACCCCCGCAAACTGTCCGTGCACAACAATCCGCCAAAACCAGCCGTTCTGCCGTCACATCGCCCCAAACAACCAGCACAGTACGTGTACCATCTTCGCGTTGCTTGGCGGACTACACAGAATGCATGAACAACTATTGTCAGCGCAAAAACACCGAATACAACCGCTGTTACTGCAGTGCCAGACTATCTCAAATCGATTCGGAATATCAGCCTGCGATTGAAAGCCTGATTATTGAAATTTTGAAATTACAGGGTACAAATACATGGACCCAGGCAGAAATGGACGAATACTGGATGGACACCATCGGCAAATACAGCGGTGAAAATTCATGGACCAACCTGGACAATGCACTGAACATCAACTGGGCCGACCTGGAAAGTCGTGTTCGCGGTCAAAATGCATTTAATACAGGGCACGAATATTGTGTCCAACATTTGCACAACTGTTATTACATGGCTGGCAACCTGCGTGACGCATACCGGTCCGAGATTGCACGCGACTGCGACGCATACGAACAATCTTTACAAAAACTTAAAAATGCCGCCCAAAGCATAGTCAAAACATACCGCAACTAGGCCCCGCACAAACCTATCCCTGATTATATTTTTCGCATAATTTATTATGTCTGTAAATATTTCGCGCCAGATCGTCACTAATAACATCCCAATCCTGGGCCCGTCCATAAACAGGTTTGCACACAATTGGTGTGCACACATTATTGGGCGATTGTGTATCTTTCGCGCAAGACGCGACGAATATCGCCAACACCACGACTAAAAACTTCCTCATTAACTGCCTCATGTAATTTAACAATTTCTAACTGTTGATCTGCCTTGCTATTCGCCAGCCGGGCCCGACATTTTTCGTTCGCCACACGCCCCCCAGCAAAATATGCGCCAACCAACACCACAATTAAAAAAACAAGAAAATATATTTTATTCATATTTATTCTCTCCCAACAAAAACCCCGCCATTCGGCGGGAAGTATCTATCCACGAAATCCCGTGGCGACAATAAACATTTCCACGCTATCCTTGCGCGAGGATGGCGGTTTTATATGATGCACAGATTCAAAGTGTTCTTTAATCTGCTTTAACAATTCATTGGTTGTTCCACCAGTAAAGGACTTGCATACAAACGTACCACCTGGTTTTAATGCGCGCAACGCAAAATCAAACGCATATTCCAACAGCACCATCTGGCGAATATGGTCAGTTTTCTTGTGTCCCACCGTATTTGGCGCCATATCAGACACAATTACATCCGCAGTTCCAACGCCAATTTCATCAGGATTCAATCCTAACTTTTCTTCCAACCACTGTAATGCTTCATCACTGGTAAAATCGCCCTGATATGTTTCCACACCAACAATTGGTGAAATCTCCAGTAAATCCATCGCAAACACACGCGATTTTGGATACGTGCGTGCAATATATTGCGACCAAGACCCCGGAGCCGCCCCCAGGTCCACAACAACCTGACCATTGCGTAAAAACCTGAACTTTTCGTTCATTTCAATCAATTTATATGCCGCACGCGCACGATATCCTTCTTTCTGGGCCCGTGCGACGTACGGATCTGCCGCCTGGCGTTGCAACCACGCGACCGAAGATTTCTTGCTGGCAATTTTTTTATTTGTAATTTTCATACAATCTTGACTTATTTCTGACGCTTCAACGCACTTTCCAATTGTTTCGCCATCTTGTCACGATAAAATTGCGCTGTCTTTTTTGCGGCTTTTTCTGGACTGCCATACAACACCCACGAAGCTTCAGAATCCATATCAAAAAACCACTCTTTTAGGCCATGATGTGCATAGTCTACAATCACCTTATACCCGCACACAGAACCATTTTTATTCTGCACCTCAACTGGTCCTACTACTGCCATAACGGACCAATCAAATAATTTTTTCCAATTCAGTTTCATTTTTTATCCTTTTAGATTTTCTGGCACATTACCCGAAAAAACACTAAAAACCTTGTGGCTTGGGTCCTGGCTGCTGTTGCATTCGCGCCATAACCGCCTCCATTCCGCCCATGCGTTGAATCATTGCCATTTGCTGTTTCATTTTTGTGTACTGCTTAATGATATGTTCCACATCACGCACGGTACATCCAGCGGTTTGTGCGATACGCGCTTTGGCATTGGCAAAGACTTTTTCTGGCTCTGCGCGTTCTGCGGGGGTCATCGCCTCTAAAATCTTAATCTGGACATCAACACTGCCATCTTTAATTTTTTCTTTCATTGCACCAACAGCATCTTTCATACCTGGTACCATTTTCAGCAACCCACTAAAATTACTCATTTTTTTAATCTGCTTTAACTGTGCCAACATATCATTCATATCAAACTGCCCCGACATCATACGTTGTGCAGTCTCTTTCATACCTGCCGGCATCTTATCAACGCCCAAGTCTTTTTCTGCGGCTTTAACATCTGCTTCTGTAAAATTTGTTTCTGTTGCTTTATTTTTCTTTTTTCCAAATCCAAACATAAACTTACTCCTTTTTCCCTTTTACTTTACTATTTTTTATTGATTTGTCCAGATAGCGCTGCAAATATTTTCCTGTTTTGGAATCCTTGACACCAACAATTTGCTCAGGCGTGCCTGTGGCGATAATCTGCCCACCCCCTGCCCCACCTGTTGGCCCCAGGTCAATAATCCAATCCGCGGTTTTAATTACTTCCAGATTATGTTCAATAACGATTACGGTATTACCCTGCTCGACCAATTCGTGCAAAACCGATAACAGCATTTTAATATCTTCAAAATGTAACCCCGTAGTCGGCTCATCCAGAATATATACTGTTTCACCTGTGCTACGTGCCGCCAACTCTTTAGACAGTTTTATACGCTGTGCTTCCCCACCCGACAAATCCAGCGAACTTTGCCCCAATTTGATATAATCCAACCCAACACGTTTTAACAATTCCAATTTCCGTGCAATTTTCGGCACATTGATAAAGAAACGGTATGCTTCTTCCACCGTCATATTCAAAACATCTGCTATGGATTTCCCTTTATATTTAATCGCCAAAGTTTCTTCGTTATACCGCGCACCCCGGCAACAATCACATTCCACATACACATCGGCCAGGAAATTCATCTCTATTTTAATCTGCCCATCGCCCTGACAGGCCTCACATCGTCCGCCCTTGACATTGAACGAAAAGCGCCCCGGTCCATACCCCCGTGTTTTTGCCTCGGGCAATTCTGCAAAGAAATCACGAATATCACCAAACACCCCTGTATAGGTCGCAGGATTGCTGCGTGGACTGCGCCCAATTGGCGACTGATCAATATCTACAACTTTGTCCACATTTTCCATCCCACGAATAATATCATGCGCCCCTGTTTCCAACTTGGAATTATACAGCGCACGCATCAGCGCCGGATATAAAGTATTCAACAACAATGTCGACTTACCAGATCCCGACACACCCGTCAGCGCAATAAATTTCCCCAACGGAAATTCAACCGTCACATTCTTCAAATTATTTTCACGTGCCCCAACGACCTCAATCGATTTACCATTTCCACCCCGTCGATGTTCAGGCACAGCAATCTTGCGTACTCCGGACAAATATTGCCCTGTCACAGAATCCTTGTTTTTAATCACCTGCACTGGGGTTCCCGCCGCAATCACATTTCCGCCATTAACACCCGCACCACGACCAATATCTACCAAGTAATCCGCTGCCCGCATTGCATCTTCGTCATGTTCGACAACAATCACAGTGTTATCCTTGTCGCGCAACATTTTCAATGTTTCCAATAATTTGTCATTGTCCGCCTGGTGCAAACCAATGGACGGTTCGTCCAGAACATACAACACACCCGACAAACCGCTGCCAATTTGCGAAGCCAATCTGATTCGCTGCGCCTCGCCCCCGGACAAAGTCCCCGCCATACGCGACAAAGTCAAATACCCCAACCCGACATTTTGCAAGAAATATAATCTGTCTGTAATTTCTCGCAAAACAATCCGCGCAATATCGTTGTCTTTTTGCGACAAATGATTTGGCAAATCACGAAACCACTGCAAAGATTCATCTACAGACAAATCACAAACATCCATAATATCAGCACCATTTATACGCACACACAACGCCTGAATATTCAACCGCTTGCCATGGCACACAGGGCATGGTTTTTCGGATTGGTATTTTGCCAATTCTGTTCGCATGGCTTCGGATTCGGACTCGCGCCAACGCCTTTCAATATTTGGTATAACGCCTTCGTACGGCTTTTCATACACAAACCCATTCCAGTTTATCTTGATTGGCTCATCTCCACTGCCATACAAAATTAAATCTTTTTGTTCCTGGGTTAATGTATGCCAAGGCTTAGACATTGGGATTTTGAATTTTTTATGCAACGCATCCAACAAATGCTCAAACTGACTAAGCATCCCGCCACGCGACCACGGTGCAATCGCCCCACCCAATATAGACTTTGACGGATCCGGCACAACCAAATCTGGTGACATATTCAATTGCACACCCAAACCATCACAGTTCTGACATGCCCCCATCGGTGCATTAAAAGAAAACAATCGTGGTTCGATTTTCGGCACAGTAAATCCACTGACCGGACACGCATAACTTTGCGAATACAAGGTATCTTCATTGGTATCCAAACGCCGCACCAACACCGATCCAGGCACCAAACGCAACGCCCCCTCGAACGATGCATACAGACGCGAACGAAATTCTTCTGTATCAGAATCATCCGCAGGCATCTGTAACCTGTCCACAATCACAAATATATTATGCTTTTTATTTTTATCCAGCGCACCCACAGCCGACAAATCCACCAATTCTCCATCAATAATCGCACGACTGTACCCCTGTTTAACCAAAAAAGCCAATTCCTTGCGATACTCGCCTTTTCTTTCCCTCACCAACGGCGCCATTATAAATATTTTTGTACCTGCCGGAATTTTCATTGTCCAATCAACCATTTCCGCCACAGTTTGCGACTTAATAGGCTTACCCGTCACTGGCGAATGAGGCACACCGATACGCGCCCACAACAATCGCAGATAATCATACACCTCGGTCACGGTACCAACGGTTGAACGTGGATTTTTCGATGTCGTTTTCTGTTCAATTGAAATCGCGGGGGCTAACCCCTCTATTAAATCTACATCAGGCTTTTTCTGCATATCTAAAAACTGACGCGCATAACTGGACAGCGATTCGACATACCTGCGCTGTCCCTCGGCATAAATGGTATTAAATGCCAGCGACGATTTCCCCGAACCAGATACGCCAGTAAAGACCACCAATTTATTTTTTGGCAAGTCTAAATCAATATTTTTAAGATTATTCTCGCGCGCCCCGCGAATTTTAATTATTCCAGCCATAACATCAGTGTATATAGTTTATAAAAAGTCAATTTCAATACAAAGGGCGAAATTTCCTTTCGCCCTTGAACACAGTTTTTATTTATCTGTTTTCATCAGTCGTTCGGGTGTCAACTCTACACCTGAAATTTTCTTATATTCCTGACCGACCTGGGGCGCCAACTTGCCGTCAACCCATATATCAACACCACCGGCATTACCAAATGTCGCCTTGTATAATCCTTTGGACGGCACATAATAGACATCACCTGGCATCAACACGCGACTAAGCTCTGTACGACCACGAGCATCCTTGATTTCAACCCAGGTTCCGGCCTCGCCTGTTTTTTTATTTGCCTGCAAAACAATTTCTGCACTTGCCCGATTATCTGTCCCGAATCGTTCACGAACAGGCTGCTTATATTCAGGCTCTTTAACCATATCCTCAACCGACACAACCACCTGGGCTGGCGCAACAACCTCTTCGCTTTTAACATTCAAAAACATAACCGCAGTGAACACAATTAATGCGATTCCAACAATCCCGGTGGCAAACCAAATCCAATGCTGATAAATAAACTGATACACCTTGCCAAACGCGGACTTGCCCCAACCCTCTTCTTTGATACTGGGCATTGCGCACGCACTGGTATCATCATCATCATCTGCTCCACAATCCGACACCAGCCCCATTTCCTGTTTGATTTTTGCAACAACTTCGTCTGGTGACAACCCCAGCTCCATCGCATAATTACGAGCAAACCCCAAGATATAAACAGGTTCAGGTATAACATCATACCGCCCTGTTTCCAAGGCTTCCAAAAACTCTTCTCGGATGCACAGTTGTTTTGCGATGGTTGCGATTTCACGTTTGCGTCGCCCTGTTGTTCGTGCATTACGCAACATTTCCCCTGCGGTCATCTGCACTGGTGTTTCTTCGACCACATCAACTTTTTCGATATTCTCTGTCATCTTTGCCAATCCTCTAAAAATTCATTTGCGCCTAAATGATACCCCAAAATTCACGAATTGCAACCTTTAAGGCATTCGCCTCATCAATTCTATTCACATTTATTCTAAATTCGGACGAGTTCGCCATCCCCCCACTGTACCAAGCGGCATGCTTACGAAACATCGGCACAGCCGTTTTTTCCCCATAATATTCAATTGCATAATCCAAATGCCGCAACACAACCTCGCCAACATTCACCCCCTGCACCCCGGCATGAATCTCCGCCAGCGCCCATGGCTTTCCCAACAATCCCCGACCAATCATTACACCAGAATACCCCTGTTTTTCAGCATTCACAACATCATCAGCGGTTTTAATATCCCCATTTGCGATAATCGGAATTGGCGCATCAGACACATCTGGCCACACCGCTTTGCCCAGATACAACTGCGCCCGCGTCCGCCCATGCAGCGCTGCAAACTGAACCCCACAATCTGCCGCAATATTTATCAACTCGTGCCAATCCCTGTGTTCATCATCCCACCCCAATCGCGTCTTAATCGACACAGGAATATCCACCGCCCGCACCACAGCCGACATAATCTTACCTGCCAACGCATGATCACGCATCAAATGCGCCCCGGCGCCAGCACGTGTTGCGACCTTAGGCACAGGACAACCCATATTAATATCAATCCACCGCGCCCCCGCATCCTGCAAGATACGTGCCGCATCCGCCATCAGATTCACATCCGCCCCAAAAATCTGGGCCCCAACATTACCTTCGCTGTCATAGTTATCAAAATTCCGCAAACAGTTCTTATGCGCCCCCACCAGCGAATGACACGAAATCATTTCCGTCACAATTGGCGCATTTGGCGAGAATTCACGAATTACACGACGAAATGGCCGGTCAGTAATCCCAGCCAATGGTGCAGCAAAAATTTGATTATCAGCAAACATTTGTGATATAATGCCATTCATGAAGGAAAAAATCAAAAAATTATTTCAATTTATGGGTTCTGCCTGGTCTGGTGGCGGACGCGGCAAACTGGGTATAGTATTAACATTATTTGCAGGCTTTATGTTTATCGGCATGTTTTGGGGCGATGTCAGCATTCAACGCTTTGGCATAAATGTATGGCAACTGGGACATGAACGCGAACAGTTGGCCATGGAACAACAAACCTTGGACGAATTACACCGCCACATTAAATTGTTGCAAAATTACAGCCCTGATTATGTCGAAGAATTGGGATTAAAATACCTGAACATTGGCGATCCGCATGTAAAAATTCTAAAAATTTAATCCCGCGAAGCGGGATTTTTTTATCAGTTTAAAATCAAAATCGTACCATTCAAATACAACGCAAACAACAGCCACGCAATATACGGCCACACCAAATACGAAGCACCGTGACTAATTCGTTTAAATGCGATCGCCATCCAAATCGCCACAACGACCAATGCCACCAAACAAATTAATGCGCCACCAACCATATGCAAACCAAAGAATAAATAACTCCACAGCGCATTAAATCCCATTTGGGCAACAAACAGTGCATATGGCAAAGCCTTGTTCTGACGACTTTTTGTACTGCGCATAATCAAATACAACGCAACCCCCAGCACAGCATATAAAATCAACCAAGCAATACTAAACACCCACCCATTTGGTGTCAGTGCCGACTGCAACAAACCGTTATACCACTCATTCGCCCCCGGCGCCATCGGCGAAAAAAATCCGCCAATTATCCCTGGCACAAACGAAATAACTATGGCCAAAATAAACATCCAAAATGTTTTCATGAACTACCTCCTTTCAGACCTGATTATACCATCTGTCACCCCACCAAGACACAGGAACGATTTACTATTTTCAAAAAAACCGCCCACAGGGCGGAATTTTAATCTTCTTGTTTTTCAACTTTGATATCTGTTGGGCTGGTAATACTGCGCGATTTCATAGCGTCCATCGCAATCACCATTTCCATCGCCCGTTGCAACTGATAATCACGAGCATCTTTTTCTTCATCTGTCAAATCTTCGAATGGAATATCTTCATCATCCATATCTTTATCATCTTTTTCGGACTTTTTCTTATTTTTCTTTTTCGTCTTATCATTTTTCAGTGAATTTTTGAACGAAGACTCGGAATACATACTTTCTCTTTTTTCCAAAACCTCAACCTTGGAATGCAAAACCTCCACATCAGGGGTAATCCCTTCATTTTGAATGGAACGACCAGATGGTGTATAATACCGCGCAATCGTAATATGAATTGCCGTCCCGTCTCCCAGCGGTTTTTGCTGTTGCACACTGCCCTTGCCGAACGATTGTGACCCCATAACCAATCCGCGCCCATTATCCTGTAATGCACCTGCGACAATCTCAGAAGCCGACGCCGACCCATGATTAATCAGCACTACAACCGGCTTACCATTTACTAAATCACCTGGCGTTGCATACATACGTTCTATATCTGTCTTTTCTTTACCACGTGTAGAAACAATCTCGCCCGCATCCAAGAATGCATCCGATACCTCGACCGCAGCTGTCAAATACCCTCCTGGATTATTGCGCACATCAACGACATAGCCAACCACATCATCTTTTTCCAGTTCTTTCAATGCCTTGGTCAGATCTCGTGTTGTTGTTGCCCCGAAATCAGAAATACGCACATACCCAATTTTCGGAGTATCTTTGTCATCAGGATCAGCTTCGGCCAACATTTTCACTTTGTGCTTAACCGATTCGACCTTAATAATTGCGCGTTTCAAAGTCATTTCTTTGGGTTCGCCATCATCCGACACAACCGTCAAAGTTACCTTGGTCCCTGGCCGCCCCTTCATCTTTTTAACCGCCTGATTCAAAGTCAAATCAAACACCTGTTCCCCATCGATATGGGTAATATAATCCCCGGCCTTGATACCAGCTTTGTCTGCAGGCGTATCATCAATCGGCGAAATCACACGAACTGCACCACGATCGCTGGTAATCTGAATCCCCAAGCCTCCAAATTCCCCATGTGACTTATCATTAAATTCTTTAAAATCATCCGCTGACAAATACGAAGAATGCGGATCCAGCGCCCCCAACATGCCGTTCATTGCGGCCTCTAACATCTTTTTTTCATCGGCCTCTTCCACAAAGTTTTCCCGTGCGACCTCAAATACCAGGGCCAATTTTTTCAATTCCTCATAAATCTGTTCATCTGTCAAATGTTCAATTGGCTCTTCTTTTTTCTTTTTCGGCGCCGCTAAACAATCCGCCACAGGCAACAATAACATCATAAAAACAATCAATTTTTTTAACATACCTTCAACCTTTCTGTAAACACATATCAGCATAAAACAAATACAATCATCATTCAACACGAATTTTATAAAAATCACAAAAAATATTGACAAAATATTTTTTTATACTATAATAAGAAGTGTAATCATAATATTATCTATACACAAAAACTAAAAAAGCACATAATACCATGAATAAAAACATACATGATCTTATACATGGTCGCGAAAGTTACATCGTCTATTTTGGCGACACATTAATTATGAAGCGTCCTTTGCCTACGCTAAGTGACTCGGCATGCAACGACTGGCTAGAAAAACAACATCGCACAAAAAATATAATTGATGAAATTCATGCTGTCGGCAATCCTCGCTATAACATTCCACGCATGATACACATCAAAGACGACGAATACCAATTGCTGGAAGAATGTGCACCAGGCCAACATTTGACCAATAATTTATTCAAAACACTATCGCGTCGTCAACAATATGAAATCATTGACGGGATTGCAGCTTTCCTGATTGATATGAATGAACTGAAACCAATTGGCAAAATCCAACATCATAAAATAGCATCAGAAATAAAAATGAATCGTCTGCACAATTTCATTGAAATGAAAATGCCACTGTATTTTGACAATTCTTCAATACAAAAATTAGTCGATACCTGCGATAAAATTAACAATTTTGAATATGACACACGTGCTGCATGGTCGCATTGTGATCTGAACCCCGGTAATGTTTTATACGATCCAAAAACCAGCACATTATCATTCATAGATTTTGCCGAGGCCAACTATCGTTTCATTTATCGTGACATATTTGCCCCTTTACAAATCGAGCTTGGGATATGTTGTCGCGTATATGAAACATATTGCAAAATGCACAACAATTCCAAATACCCCATGCCCGATGCAAATAACGAAAACCTGCGTCAAATTATGAAATACCGAATAATTTGTGTGTTGCTTAAACGTTTTATCAAAGCATCCGATGACATTCGTATCAATCCACGCAACGAAAAAAGCATTGAAAACAACAACAATAAAATCGCATTCATGAAACAACAAATAGATGCCATCATGGACATAGAACGGCAATTGTCAAAATAAAAAAGATGCGCATTTGCGCATCTTTTTTATTCCTTTTCAATGACCACCATAGCAACACAATAATCTGACTGGTCTGTAATGGACAAATGCACACGCGCTTCTCCATCAACCAATTCCTTCAATGCCGCCTTGGCACCGCCAACCACTAACAATTCTGGCTGACCAGCCTCGTTATGCACCACAGAAACATCAGAAAAAGCGATATCTTCGCCAAAACCCGTTCCAATAGCCTTCAAAAAAGCCTCGCGCGCGGCCCAAAAATTCGCCAAATGCTTTTCTGAATTTGCATTATCATTATCGGCATATTCCAATTCTTTTTTGGTAAAAATACGCGATTTTTTAAACGCAGACCAATCCAAGAACCGCCCACATTCAACCAAATCAATTCCAATTCCAACTATCACAGCCAAACCCCCTATTTGACACATACTGCATGCGCCATACTAATAACATTTAAGCGATTCGTGCAAGCATAAAATTCATATTCACTTTTTCATCAACGGCTCGGGATCAATAAACACACCATCTTTCTTTATTGCATAGTGCAAATGCGGTCCCTTACTGCGCCC
>JAWPOG010000029.1:0-61632 GCA_033345155.1 Alphaproteobacteria bacterium
GGTGCTTTTTTTGCAACTGGTTTTGCAGCAACTTTTTTCGCTGGTGCTTTTTTTGCAACTGGTTTCGCAGCAACTTTTTTCGCTGGTGCTTTTTTTGCAACTGGTTTCGCAGCAACTTTTTTTGCAGGTGCTTTTTTTGCAACTGGTTTTGCAGCAACTTTTTTCGCTGGTGCTTTTTTTGCAACTGGTTTCGCAGCAACTTTTTTTGCTGGCGCTTTCTTTGCAACTGGTTTTGCGGGCGTTGCTTTTTTAGCCGCTGTTTTTTTTGTAAATAAAAATGCCATTCTTTCTCTCCTTAATATATATATAAAGTTTCACACAGAACAAATCTGTTTTGTTCTTGATTGTATTTTATCGTAATTACAAAACTTAGTAAAGCAGAAAGTGCATTTTTACAAATTATGAATACAACTTTTTAAAACCATTTTCTATTTTGCGTATGTATTCAGCATCACCATCACGCCAATATTTTGGATCACGCATCATGCGACGCAGGTCTGAATCAGATAAATTTTCACTGTTGTTTTTTTCTGTTTTTATGTTTGGTTCCATTGACTGCATCATCTTGTACACACTTTGAATTCCTTGGGGTGTAGCGCATAACGCATCAAATGCATCATGTGGTAAAAATCGTTCGCCAAATGCATTTATAGCACGCAGGGCATCCAACATTTTTTCATCGCCACCAAAAAAATTTTTTAATTCATTCATTGCAGTCGATTCATCGTGAACAGAAAATAAATCTGATATAACTGGTGATAAAAATTCATTGGCAATATCATATATTTTTTCAACTTGTTTTTTTGTCAGCCCTATTTCAAAAAATTTTTGACGCAAATTTTCATCATCATATAATTCGTGAGTGGGATATTCTGATGAATTTTCTGGCACACCAATCGCACGATTAAATTTTTGACGAGACGCATCGTCTGAATTTTCGTTTGGAATTGATATCATGCTGCCCATCTTTTTTTCCAGTTCATTATAAGATTTTATTAATGCATCTGTATTCAGTGTTCCATCGTTATTGCGAAATTTTTCTGGGATGTTATCCATTTTCTTGTCCTTTGGTTTCGTTTGAACGGCGCAGAAAATAAATTCCCGCCAATGTAAATATTGCCTGCAACATTGTGAACAAATCTGTATCGCCCACCAAATATGCGCCAATCGCTGATAAAATGCCCGTTGCAGAAATTATATATGTGCGATAACCTGTCAGGTATCCACCAGTTAAGATTCGTTTCATGAAATTATCCATTATAAGTAAAACAGTATGCCATCAATATCTGCAATATATCCGCACGATGTTGCCCATGCGGGCATCTCGTCCGAAAGATGGAATCTGGTGGCACCAAAACAACTGTCGGGCAACTGGCCCATCAACATACGATATGCCGCACGAACACACATTTGAAACGCACGGTCATTTGCAGGAACATACAGACGCGAATGATTTATGTCTGATGAATCCAAAACAGGAAACACAGATTTGTCTGCAATCAAATTTAATATTTCAACACCAGATGCATCAGATAAATTTTGTATCATAGATGTAAACGCATTGACTAATACCAAAGACGACGCGCCAGTCTGTGCATAAACAACGCGTGCAATTTTGTGCGCCAGATTCATATACCCAGATGCGTCTGGATTTCTAACAATGTTCATTTGCATGATATAGCCCCGCTGTTATAAAAAATAAAACCCACGCAAAATGCGTGGGAAAATAAAAAAACCACAACCTGTGTTGTGGGCATAATTTGTGCCATTTATGTGTTTACATATTATCACAAAATTAGACAAAAGTCAAGACAATATTTTTTGTCATAAATAAAGCCGGAAAAATCAAACAGTTATTTCGTCACCATAGACCAACAAATAATTCGTATCCCGGCGCAAAACCAATGCACCATTTTCATTTATTCCTATTAACTGAGCCAATTCCCCATGATATTTAACGGAACAGTTAATGCAAGCTGCCAATTCTGTCCAACGAGCCCGCACCGCACGAAAATCAGCACGAATCCATTTATCCATATTGCGCATCAAGCGATTCAATAATTCGTTCATCGGAATTTCTGCATAGTTGTCCATCTTGGTTGTTTTATACCTGTCAACGGTTGGATTCGAATTTACATTTATGCCAATGCCTATGATGACATAATCACCAGAGTACTCAATCAAAGTTCCCGCAATTTTTTTACCATCAACCAAAATATCGTTGGGCCACTTAATTGCCGGACGAATACCAAAAGACGCGATTGTTTCCGCAATCGCAACCGCCACCGAATAAGACAGACGCGCATCACGTTCAGGGGCCATATAAATAAAACTGATATACAAATTGCCATGGTGCGATACCCATGTGCGACGCATGCGACCACGACCAGCAGACTGAGCCGCCGCCAAAATTGCCGTACAATTCGTCGCACGACCAGTTGAAATCAGTTCTAATGCATAGTCTTGAGTGCTGGGGATTTTATCAAAAGATAATAATTTATAGTTTGCCAATACGATACACCCCATTTGTGTTGATAATGAATTCGCGTCCGTATGTGCGACGCAACTGATAAATAGCAGTATCAATCGTATGCGTTGCAACATCGGGGGCGTATCCCAATGCTTTTTTTAACTCGTGAGTTGTCATCCCGCCAGACTTGTACAATGCGATAACAATCAGACTTTGCTGATGAGGTAAAAACACATCCTTACCAAAAACAGAGCGCAAAATGGTCGCTTCGTCACCAGCATTTAATATAATCGTTTTCAATTCCATCGAATTTAGCGGGGGGACAATACGCAAATTGTCAAAATTTATATCCATAGAATTCGGTGCGTCCAAAACCGTTGCACCAAAATCAGTCAAGATTTGGCGCCATATTGTATCAGATGTATAAATACGAACACCGTTTAACATGATAGAATTCTAGACCATATAAGCAAATAAGTCCAATAAAAAACCGCAACGGTAATACCATCACGGTTTTGGGGTGTTGAAACAGATAAAATCTAGTCACGACCGGTATCGGGCGGGTCAATAAACTTGGTGAAGTCTTGTATTTTCGCACCCGTAGATGATAAAATTTTGGAAATACTGTTCGTGGATGGCCATCGTGGTTGCCCTTCTTTGGACCAACGTTTACTTTTATTAAATGTTGTTGGGTCCAAACCGCTGCACTTTGCCAGACCAGAACACGACATACCATGCTCGGTTGCAAAGCGTTCTATGGCGCGCCACACATCTTCATGTGTCATTTTTTTCCCTCTTGGTTTATGCACCAGAAAAAAATCTTTCATCTGATACAACATTGATTTTATTCCAAAATTCAGTCTAAAACAACAAGGACCATTTCCTAGGAATACACCCAAAAACACAATACAAAAAATTTTTTTGACAAAACACTTGACGAATCGATTTTAGTGTACTATATTTTAAATCGTCAAAGGGACAAACCCGGAGACAGATGTGAAAACATCTTGTGGGGACCAGAGGTTCAGACTCCCTCCTACATTCTCTCTCCTCTGGACTCTGGTACCCGCACCAAGTTTAGAGTGTCCAATTTCTTTTTCTCCTTTCCTTCCTTTCGGGACACTCGGAAATACCGCCGGAAACGGCGGTGTTTTTTTATCTGATACAAATAATTAATGGGCGTGCGAAAATATATGCAACAACAGGCTGAAAATAAACAAGACAGTTATTACGCCAACTATGATTTTCTGGGGGCCGTGCAATTTGTGGCCGCTGCAACGTCTGCACGAACAGCGACAATCGCGCAAAACCAGATACCAAGACAAAATCAACATACAACCAGACAGCACAAACAACCACGGCTCCAACCAATGTGGCAAAATATGAAAATGCGCCGCGTCTGGCGCAACCAACCCCACAACCGCCAACAACATCGGCAGGCCACAACAAAAAATGTGTGGCAACACAGTTGCAAGGATCCCAATTTTCACAGCCTTGTTTTTCATATTCATCCGTTTTTAGTACTAACTTGGCGTCCCCAGCAGGACTCGAACCTGCATCTAATTCTTAGGAGGAATTTGTTCTATCCTGTTGAACTATGGGGACCGTGCCAGAATATTATAACAAACTGATTATTTGTTCAATATTTTTTTTGGCACAAATTATTGACAAATATCATACAAGTATTATATTAAGTTTGTTATAATAAAGAAAAGGCTTGGCATGGCACATAACAAATTAATCGTGAGCACAATACAACAGAAAAACGAAGAATACCAAAAAGTTGATATTGACTTATTTGAATATCTGGAAAACACGGGTTCAAAGGCGCCCGTACTGGTCGTGTCTGATATTATACTGCCAAAAGGTAAAAAGAATCCTTTGCCTGATTTTTCCGGGATTTTTACGGATTCTGTGATATTTAACAGTAATGATTGGCGCATCACAAATCAGTCAAAATTACCTGGAGGAATATCGGAATTAATTTGCTTGTATTCTATTGCCAGTCTTGATGATTTGATTGGTGTTTTGCCGGATTCGGTCAATACTGTACACGTCAGAAATAAAATCCTTAATAATATAACCAAGGACACAATAGAATCCGCACAGCGATTCACGTCAGTTTATCCGGCTGTTTCTGTGTTTGATGAACGCAGAAATTCTTTGCAGCAAAAAATAGCTGAATTATCAAATGACAAAGAACCAGTTCTGGTGGAACAAAAAAAAGACAAAAAAAACACAAAAAATAATACACCTATAAAAACAGATGAATGGATTAGTAAAGACGACTTTATTAACTGTGTCCGGGCCGAGGGACAGTTCTCTGAATTAAATGACGAATGTTTGGAACGGTATTTTAAAATGGCGCGCTCGAAAAAATCGGGACTGAATATAACAAGTATCGATATGTTGCGTTCTGATGGCGTACAAGTTTCTTGTGTAAAAAAACAAGATATGTACTTAATTGTAAAGTACATATACGAAGCGCTGACACAAGCACAAAAACAAAAAGAAAAAACTGTAAAATCCCGAGAAAAAACTGTTGTGTCACAAGACACTTTATCACAACCAACAAGCAACAATTCGGAACAGGGGTGCTATTTCGACGCAAAAAAAGTGGTCAAAACCAAGGTAAATAAATACATACACAAACAAATCATTGACTCTATTCACAATGGGAACAGGGCGATTTTTTTGAAGGTTTTGCAGACCATTGATTTGTTAAATGTAATTCCAACGGACACAAAAGGCAACAAGGTCTGTTATATCAATGATAAGAATGTGCTGGTACCAATTCCAGATCTGAAATTAAAAAGTGTAAAATGTATATGTCAGGCAATGCCTAATAATAATGCTGCACGTATCGTTTGGGCAATCCAAGGCAATGATTTAATCGCATTTGAATACTTTGCTAAACATGAGGACAGCAGAGCAGAAGTTGCATACAAAGAATGTATTAGAAAAATCCAACTGAATAACATACCCGATATCAAAGATTGCAAAAATGTCAAAGACTTGATAGAAGAATACAGCAATACAGATGACCAAAGTATATTGGATAACAGCAATAAAAAAAGCAATTCATCGAAAAACAAAAAAATATGCAAAAGCAACAAAACATCAGACACATCACAATGGAGCGATGTCACTTCGGTCGCTTATGAGATTCATGAACAATATCTTGATACAAAAATAGCTGTTATGCGTTTGATTCTGAAACTGGAAGCAGAAGAAAATACCGATAAAAAAATTCAATATGCTGATTCCTTGGCCGAACTTTTGAGGTTGCAAAAAGGTTTAGAAGAAGATGAAACAAAATTAAAAAAAGCGAATAAAACCATTCTGGATATACAGCGAAAACTGGAACAGCAAAAAAAACGATAAAGCCCATAAGCAAAAAATCCTGTGTAATTTTTATTGCATGTTTAAATGCATACTTGTATAATGCCGTTGCAAAAAAATAACACCAAGGAATACGGAAATAATGGGCAGCAGATTAGTGGGATACGGTTCGTATTTACCAGAACGCATTATGACTAATGCGGACTTTGCGCGCATTATGGATACTACTGACCAGTGGATTACAACGCGTACCGGTATTCATGAACGGCATTTTGCTGCTGAAAATGAAACTGTGGTGGACATGGCGACCATTGCTGCATCGCGCGCCTTGGCAAACGCAGGGTTGGATGTGAATGATATCGATTTGGTCATCGTTGCAACAACAACACCAGAACTGGATTTTCCATCCGTTGGGGTTCAGGTGTTGGGACGATTGGGCGCATCAAATGGGACACCCGCTTTTGATGTACGTGGGGCCTGTACGGGATATATCTATGCCCTGCACTGCGCGCGCGCCTTCTTTACCGCCGGCATTCACAGGCGCATTATGATAATTGGTGCAGAAAAAATGACGCGTTTTGTCGATATGGGCGATCGCTCGACCGCTGTATTATTTGGTGACGGGGCAGGCGCGCTGATATTTGAACATTCTTCGTCCAGTTATTCGGGGATTATTGATACTGTGGTTATGGCAGATGGTCGAGATTTTGAATGTCTGCATGGAACCCAGGATCATCGGATTGCTATGAATGGGCCGGAAACATATAAAAAGGCCGTTCAATGTATGCCTGATGCGGCCCGATATATTATGCAACATGCCGGAATTACCGCAGAGAATGTTGACTGGATTATCCCACATCAGGCAAATCTGCGTATAATAATCAGTTGCGCGGAAAAACTGGATTTTCCAATGGATAAAATTCTGGTGACAGTTGATAAACATGCAAATACCAGTGGCGCATCCGGTGTTTTAGCACTGGCGCATGCGTTCGATAACAATATTATCAAGCAAGGACAATTAATTTTGTACCCTGCTTTTGGCAGCGGTCTGACATGGGGCGCCGCCCTGATAAGGGTTTAAAAACAACAAAGGTGAGGAAATGGCAACAATAACAAGAAGTGATTTTGCAAATAGATTACGTGAACGTTTCGGATTAACAACCGCTGACGCTTATAAGATGGTAGATGTCGTGTTTGATGAAATTCGCGATGCCTTGGTTAATGGCGAAGAAGTTAAATTTGCGGGGTTTGGCAGTTTTAAAATCCTGGAAAAAAACGCACGCATGGGACGTAACCCAAAAACAGGCGAAGGTGCCGTAATTTCTGCTCGACGGGTCGCAACATTTCGCCCCAGCAACGAATTTCGTAAACGTGTTGCAATCAACAAATAAAAAATACCGCCAAACGGCGGTTTTTTTATGAAATCTTTTCAACACGACGAACGCGTCGTTCGATTGCGTCAAATGGGCTTTCCAAAAAGGTCTGAGCGCACAGAAACGCAACCTCGATATCAATATCATCGGCGGCCAATGCCAAAACATTGGTGTCGTCATGAAAACGGTCCGCACGCGCCTGGGATGGCGTGTCACAACGAGATGCGCGAATATGGCGGTATCTGTTCGCTGCAATCATAACACCTGCGCCCGTGCCACAAATGATAATTCCGCGCGAGTCTGGCACACCTTGCATAGCATCAGCCAGGGTTGCAGCAACATCTGGATAATCAACCGATATGTTCGGATTATCTATCCCCAGATTAACCATGTTATAGCCAGCGGCCGCTAACATCTCGATTAAATATAATTTCAAGCCGACACCACGATGATCGGATGCTATAAATACTTTTGATACGGTTTTATTCATTTTTCCTTGTCCTTGCGCTTTTGTAATTTACATTCCAGGCCTGTGTTGCCCGTAATATTCAATGTGCGATACGATAATGTGCCAGTCATTTTTGCCGCACTGAAAATATTAGCAGTGTTCACAATTGCCGGCCCATCCAGTTCACCATGCAAAAATAATATTGATGTGCGAATCTCGCCTACTACACGACCACCACGCCCTATGACGACCGTTTCAGCAACTATGTTCCCTGTCACCTCGCCATGAATTTGGACATTGTGATCGGTTTTGATATCACCCGTCAATTTACACCCGGCACCAATAACTGTCGGGGACTGTTTTTCAGCAGAGTTTGTAAATGCCAGCATCGTTTATTCTTCCTTTATAAATTTAGTTGGATCAAATGGGGTACCCTTGTACCGAATTTCGTAATGCAAATGCGGGCCGGTCGAACGACCAGATGAACCAGCCAGCCCAATAACCGTACCCGGGCGAACCCAATCGCCACGCGACACCAAAATCTGGGACAAATGCGCGTAAAGCGTCGTGAAACCCAGACCATGATCAATTTCAACCGTTGTGCCATATCCAACACGTTCGCCAGCCGACACAACCCTGCCTGGGGCAACCGCCAGCAATTCCGTACCTATTTTACCCGCAAAGTCAATGCCACGATGCTTCTTGGGCTTGCCAGTAAAGGGGTCTTGGCGTGTGCCATAATTTGATGTAATGCGAGAATTAACTGGCTTGCCCAAAGGTAACATTTCATCCAAACGACGCAAACCATTCCAACGTTCCAAACCGTCCGCCAACCTTTGATATTTTTCATCTAATTCTTTGTCAAACTCAATAGGACTAAACGCCGCCCCAACCAATGGATTATTATACTTGTTCGCATTGCGCAATAGTGTGTTCTGGTCCAGCCCCAGCGACAATAATGTAGTGTTTATCCGTTTGATGTTTTTCTGCAATTCTTCGATGTTTTCCTTGGTCAAAGCGGATACCGTATCAACGATTATGTTGTCTGCGTCCGCTATTTGTAAAACCGTTTCAACCATCTGAGTATTACGACGTTTCAGGTCTTCATTTTCGGCACGGGTTAATTCATATTCAGCCGACAGTTCCGATATTTTCGTGTATTCAGGCGCAAAATCTTCGTCACGCAACATTTCAACAATACGAGTGCGGAGAAAGTCCAACTCGCCCCAGGTTTTAATGCGCGAATTCATCAATTTTTCTTTTTCGGCTTCGTCTAATTTTTTTGTGTTCAAAACCTTGTCATCAATGACATTCAAATCACGAACCAAATCATTATACTTGGTCAAGTATGTCTGCAAATCAGACATGTGACGCGCGTGTGCGGCACGCACCTCTTCCAATTGTTCGGTGCGTTTTTGTAACAAGGGACGATGATACACAAAAACATAGGTCGACCAAGCCGCCCATACAATCAGCCCAACACCACCACAAAATCGTGCAAAACGCCAAAAACTGCTTTGTCCATATGTGTAAACATTGCCACGAGGTGTGTCCATAACCGTAAATTCACGTGGCGGAAAAATGCGAACAATCACCCGCCACACAGCCCGGAACGGGGAAGTGATAAATGCCCAAAGTGATGTAAAATATCGTGTTATAAAATTTATCATTTCTGGGATAGTTTAGACAAAGTATCAGCAATAGTCAAGCCGTCGCGCAATACGGGCTGAAAATTCATGTCATATCCACGATGGATTACAGATACCCCGCGCGACCCCAATCGACCCGATATTAGCACCCGCTCGGCCATAGAGCGCGAGCCAAATAATGGTATTATCGTTATGTCCCCCAGTTTTTTTGCCATTTCCGCAACAACCAGCCCCAAGGTGGCGGCATCAGTTATAATACAAAATGTACCCATCGGACGAACACGCGCAATACAACGAGAAACCCACAAAGATAAATCTGCGTTGTGATGTGCATTATGTCGGGCCGGTGTGCCATTGAAATACGGTGGATTTGTAATAACCAAATCAAATGTACGATTTGTGCGCCATGTACATATGTCCGCACTTATCAACTCGATATCCATGCCATTTAGTTCAGCATTGTCACGACACGCATCCAACATTTGGTCGGACACATCCAATCCTGATATCCGGACATCTGGATTGTTCGCCCACAGACACAAAGATACACCACCACTGCCAACCCCAGCATCCAATACAGTTTTTACACCCCTGGGGGCAAATGCCGCCAGCCATACCGCGTCCGATGTTGGATTATACAAACCACGACGCATTTTAATGCGCCCGCCCATCAATGTAAAAATTTCTTGTTTTATGCCCATCTGCATTTATAATAGAACAACAAAATTAAAAGGCAAGTTTATGTTAGATGATTTTATTATCGTAAAAAGTGCCATCAGCGCATTTAATAACGCAGCACTGTGGGCCCCTGCATTTTTGTGGTGGTCTGTTTTGGCGTTGCCTTTGTTTGTTATTGTGTATTGGTGCACAGACACTATTATGGGGCGTATTGGCTGGGATAAAAACAACATCGTGCGCAATTGTTGCGTATGGGTTGCGGGCTTAATATGTGCGTGGGCTGTGTTGTTTGGCGGGAATTATGGAGTTCTTCGTGACAGTTTATCCGTTCTGCCGATGATGATGGCAACAATTTTATTTTTAACATCTTTGTTTGTATCGTCGCATCTGCGAGAATATTCTTTGCAATGTTCCGGCAAGTGGCGGTGGTTTTTATTAGCGGTGATTATTATTGCGGTTGGTATGTCCGATACACATGCGTGGTGGGGCCCGTTGTTGCAGATTGGTGCTTTGGGGCTGGGGGTGACACTGGGACGTGTTACGCACGGACGGATGCGCCCGTTCAGTGGACTGGTACTGATTATGATGATGACTGTAATTGCTATTTTGATGCAGCCAGAATTTTTTAGATTTGGGCAGTTGGGCAACCTGACAGCTGTGCATTTGTTGTCTATGCTGGGGTTGGGGGGCGCCTGTATGACAACAATCGCAATTCAAAACATCAATCCGTGCGGAAAAATGCGTCACAGCGTTTATGTGAAACTTAAATGGCTGATGCGTGTTGCATGCGCGTTGGGCGTTGCATTATTCCTGTTTACCGAGGCCGTACCCGTATTTATTGGCACGATGATTGCTGTGTTTTTATCAGTGGCGATGTCAGTATGGCACGCAACAAGTATTGATCCTAATATCGCCAAGAAGATGTTTGCAATTGCGCTGATGATATTTGGGGCGATTACAGTTATGCCTGTGATTACCGCAATCGGTGTTTTGTACTGGGCAAATGTCGATAACACAAAAATATGGGCAGGAACCAAACCGTTGTTATAATTGGTTATATTTATTTAATAACAATTTAGCATTATCTGATATACTATTTGACTTGTTATAGATAAAAAAACGGGTTTTATTATGGCTATACATCCAACAGCAATTATTCATCCGGGTGCAAAACTGGGTGCAGATTGTAAAATTGGCCCATATTGTATTGTGGGCGCAAATGTGGTTTTGGGCGACCGCGTAGAATTGGTTTCTAATGTGGTCATTGATGGAAAAACATCGATTGGCGATGATTCTATTGTATATCCTTTTGCTGTTATCGGCGTAATGAGTCAGGATTTGAAGTGGCAGGACGAGGCAACTATGACAGGTGTGCGCATCGGTAAACGTTGCAAAATACGCGAGTATGTGACAATTCATTCAGGAACACCTGCGTCCGATGGTACTGTTATCGGGAACGATTGTCAGATTATGGTTAATGCACATGTCGCACACGATTGTCGTGTCGGGAACAGCGTTGTTATGTCAAATTTAGTGCAATTGGCAGGCCATGTCGAGGTGGAAGATTTCGCAATCATCAGCGGTGGGGCAATGGTGCTGCAATTTGCACGCATTGGTCGAAACGCGTTTATCGGCGGTATGTCAGGTGTTGGAAATGATGTGTTGCCATACGCAATTTATGACGGCAATCCACGCGCTGTATATCGCACAATCAATCGCGTCGGCCTGATGCGTCATGGGTTTACAAACGAAGATATGCATGCAATACACGCTGTGTACAGTGCGGTGTTCAGCAACAACGAAGGAACTGTGTCAGATCGTTTGGCAAAAATCCGCAAGGAAGTGAAAAACAACAAATACGCAATGGATGCTATCGATTTTATTGAAAATCGTTCAAAGCGTGGTATCGGCACATCTAGAAATGCAGAATAAAAAACAATCCGTATTCATTATCGCTGGCGAGGTTTCTGGGGATGTCCTGGGGGGGCGCATCATGTCCCAAATGGACAATGTGGAATTTACGGGCATCGGCGGCGAAAATATGCAGGCTGCGGGGTTGAAGTCTTTGTTCCCTATGTCAGACTTGGCGGTTATGGGAATAGTCGAGGTTTTAGCCCACGCACGCACATTGACGCGCCGTATAAAGCAAACAGTGGATGCGATTATTGAATCAAAACCTGATGTTGTTGTGTCAATTGATGCGCCAGGGTTTGCTAAAAGTGTTATTAAACAGATTAGAAAATCACCCGATGGAAGAAAACTGATTGAAAACGGACTGCGCTTTCATCATGTTGTTGCGCCCCAGGTGTGGGCTTGGCGGCCTGGTCGTGCAAAAAAATATGCAAAGACATTTGATAAACTGTATGCTTTTTTTGGGTTCGAGGTTCCTTATTTTACAAAACACGGTCTGGAAACGGTTGCAGTGGGGCATCCCGTTGCCGATGATTTGATTGGCAAGTATAAAAAAACAAATAAGACAGCAAAAAAAATCATCACCTTGGTTCCAGGCAGCAGAATGTCCGAGGTAAAAAAACTGTTGCCGTTGATGCGTAATGTGGCAGAAAGAATGGCACGCGATGGATATATGGGATATGAATTTGTTATTCCAACCGTTGAAACAACTGTAGAATATATTCGAAATGAAACGGCACATTGGCGCGTAAAACCGGTATTGGTGCCAGCGGGTCAACGATACGAACTGTATGCAAAAACATACATAGCAATCGTTGCCAGCGGTACAGTTTCCGCAGAATTGGCAATGTTACATGTGCCAACCATTGTAATCTATAAGATGAATGCAATTACAACATGGATTGGACGAATATTGATTAATACAAAGTGGGTATCGCTGGTGAACATTTTGTTAAATCGTGGTGTGTATCCAGAATTTTTAGGCCCGGCCGCAACAGTTGATAATATCATAGATGCGGTGCAGCAATTAACCATCCCGTCCAAACGCGACAAGATGATTGTGGCACTGGAATCGGCCGATAAATTGTGGCTGCCAGGGGGTGCAAATGCAGCAAAAATGATTGCTGATGGGATAATGAAATCTATTTAGTCGTGTTTTTATATCAGAAATATTTATTGCCCTGTTCCGCATCCCTGGGAAGGATGTCCTGGTTTTGCTTTACAAGCATATTTTGTTGTTCTAGTATTTCTATATAGCAGGAAAAAGATGAAAAGTTTAATTATTTTGGGTGTCCCACGTGCCGGAAAATCCACACTAGCAACAAGCATAGCAAAAAACACAAAATCCATTTCATTGATACTTCTTATGATTGGGAAGGCGAATTAGAAAATTTTACAAATAATATTTGTGAATTTTTGGCTGATTAAAATTAAATAAATACGATTTTTGCTGGGAATACAAACACGTATTTTGCCATGTGCGTTTGTGATAAAATAATAAAAAATCAAGGACGATAAATATGGCAAAAAAATTTAAAACCGATACCAGCGCAATTGGTATAGCGCACTATATTTTGTTGTTTTTGGTTGTGGCGGGATGTATAGCGCTGGTTGCGTGGATAATGATAAAAAGCAATAATCAAGATTCATCTGTTAATACAACAAGTATCATTCATGTCAAAAACTCATATCCATGCGTTCAACGCGCGCGCAGCGCAGTAGCGCACATGTGGGAATACGACCCTAATGCAGTGCCGCAAAAATACTGGACCATGGCAGAAGACTATATGAATCAGGTGATTACAACGCGAACATATGGCATTTGTCAGGATGTGGCTTTTGTTTGCAACGTCGGGGAAATCAGACAAGACTGTGACCCTTGTGCGGTACCAAATGCACGAAATTTGGCACAAAGTATTCATACGGCTGATATAATCAAGGAATACTGCCAATAAAAATCCCGCCAAAATGGCGGGTTATTTTATCGATTGGTTAACTGTAATTCTATGCGTCGGTTTTGTTGCAGCTCTGATGGGGTGTTACCTGATGCAACTGGGTACATATCACCAAAACCGCTGGGAACCAAACGATGTTTGGGAACACCCGATTTTACCAATTCGTCCACAACGGCCGTTGCACGCAACAAGGACAATTCTGTATTATTTTTATACCCAGGCGTACCAAATATAACCTGTTTTTTATCGGTGTGACCATCGACACGAATAATCCAGTTTATGTCAGCCGGGATTTTTTCTTCCATGTCTTGGATTGCATCTGCAATTAAATGCAATTGCTTTTTACCGTCAGCAGATAATCTGTACGAACCGCTAGAGAATAAAATATCACTGTTGACGATAAATCTGTCGCCGTCAATCTTGATTGATGAACTGTCGCCCAGTGCAAGCTTTACCGACTTGTAAAATTCAGACTGGTATTGGGATACATCTTTAAGTTCCGCGACCTTGTCCGCCAAGGCACGATTTAAACGTGTTGACATTTCAACATATTCAATTTCTTGGTTGCGAGCTTTTTCTTCGGATGCATCCAGCGCAGATTGTAATTTTGCCAATTGTTCCGCCAGATTTGCGCGTTGAGATTCCATGTCTTCTTGTAATTGTTTGCGTTCCTGTTCTAATGCGGCCATCTTTTCCTTGTCCAGGGTAGCCTGATTCAGTTGGGTGTTCAGGTTGGCCACCTTTTCTTGCAGTTCGTTGCCATGATTTTGCAGTTCCAGCACCTTGGCCTCGTACGCAGTGACCAGTTCCGATACACTTAAATCTAGTTCATTTAATTCGTTATTAAGGCTGGCATTGGAACGTTCCAATTCTTCCAGCTGGTCGCGCGCCAGTATTAACAGTTGTTTGGCCTCTTGCTCGTCCAGGAACATTTGCTCGATGGTTTGTGCCTGCTCGGCATTTGTTGTGCGCAATTCTGCCACAGCCTTGGTTCCTGTTGCCTTATTAAAAACACTGGTTGTGGTCCACAAAAACACAAAAACAATCAACAAAAATATTAAAATTATAACCAGATTCGAAAATAAATCTACGAAGCCTGGCCATGCGTTTGTTGTTGTGCGATAACGAATATTCATCATTTGTCTGCTCTCTCTCTTGTATTGGTTTATATACCCGAAACTGTTTGTTCCAGTGATTGTACACTTTTTGTTAATTCACGCGTCGCAAGATTTATTTTTGGCAACATCTTTGCCACAGTATCTGTCGCTGTGATGTGCGCATGCGATGCCAAACATTCTTCCAGTTCATGATATATTGTGTTTTGTGCCGTCTGAACCTGCAACCCCAAAAACCCAACAGCCAAACTGCCCCCCAGCCCCAACAAAGAACTGGTAAATGCAGTGGCCATGCCCGCCAATGGCCGAGTCAACCCTGACTGCATCGACTGCATAACAGCTTCATCGGAAAAATTCAAATTGCCTATTAATTCTGCAAAACCACCAACAGTTAAAATCAATCCCCAAAATGTTCCCAACAGCCCCAGAAATATTAATGTATTTGTAATATAGCGAACAGATTCACGAGAATCTTCAAAACGATTTATTACCATTTCCATAAAACCGTTCATGGTTGATGCGGATATCCGTTTCGGATTTGATGACAACATTAGTGCCACAGGTCGCAATAACCGTGGTGGTAATTCCAACCGATGACGACCAGTCGTAAAGCCATGCAACCATTTATATTCCGGCAACAATCCGAACATTAATACAAAACACAAACCAATACCAAATAAAGTAGTGCCAATAATAACACCGTTCAACCAGATGTTCGCAGTCGAAATCGCCATGAAATCCGCCCAAAAAAACAATATACCCGCAACCAACAGTGCAGTGAACAAAGTCATTCGGTTAAGTGCGCCATGAAAGTGTTTTGTCATATCTTTATTCCCCCGCTTAGTCTTAGATTAGTAAATTTTAACGAATATTGTCAATAGACTTTATTATGCTTATTTACACACAGCCACATATGGGGGAAATGAACGCGCCTTATCTATTTCTGATGTACCACAATCCAAGCAATTGAAACGGCGGTTCTGGGAATGGGACCTGTCAAAAGGAACATTTACTCCGTCAATAAATTCAACCATTTCAAGATATGCACGATTCGGGAAACCAAAATAAAATGCACGGGTCGGCCCATCACATTCTGCGACCAGCCCAGGATAACAACGCGCATCAGACAAACGCGCTGGGTCAGGGACGCACGCCGAAACACAGGTTTCTTCGTCAACCACCAAACGTTCACAGTCTGTACATGATGTTTGTGGGACACGTAATGTCGCCCCAACCGAACCATAAGGCGCCCCAGATGTCAAATGTGTGCATTTCTTGGTATTAGCAGAACCAGATGGGTCAGTAACGCATTCCCATACCAATGTGTTATAATTCAACCGAGCCACCATGTTGCTGGGGCAACTTTTTTCCGGAAACGGATCCAGGCATTCCCAAATACCTTCTACGATAATGGCGGTTTGGTTATCCGCACACAATGGTTTGCGCGATTCATCGGGTACACACTCGTACAAATCAGAATCCCAAATCATATCGCCACCACAATCTGTCTGGGGGTTATAGCCTATGCATTGCCAACGACCAAAACGATATGTTTTGGTATAACCAACAGGACAAAAAATATCAGGCACCGTCGCCAAATCGTACCCCGTTCCCACATCCGGCATTTCAAACTGAGTCAGATATACAAGTTGACCATCAACCAACCCCAGATTCTTGATGATTTCCACCGGAACCTGACGACGCGTGGATGAGCCACCAGACATTATCATCCCCCCGTTTAATATGCCGAATGTGCCAGCCTCGGAATAATGGGTTTCCAGAATTTCCATCATCGCGTTTTGATTGGATGAATCAATCGGATCGGTCACCGTCACCACATAATTAAATGCTGGCTTTTTACTGTTCTGCGCTTCACACTTGGTGACCTTTAATTTACCGTCCAAACAAACAAAATCACTGGTGATGCCGTTTTGTTCTGTGCAGATATCAACAAATTCCGTGCCGTTAATTTGGGCATTATGCAATGCCGTTGCGCACTGGGCAACAGAACGCAAATCCGAACGCGAAACCGCATATTCTGTGTTATGCTGAACCACAGTTTGATTTGGGGAATCAATCAAATAATAGCCCACCATGAACAAAGCAACCAAAATCATGATAAAAATATTCATTATTCCCCCTTGCGATTTATGAAAAGTCTAGGTAATATACAAATAAATTGCAACAGGAAATGGATACGGTCATGAAAAAAGTTTTATTGCTTGCGATATTGATAATGGTGACTGCATGTGGTTTCAAACCTATGTTTTCAGGACAAGATACTGATATTTATGTGGAACCAATCAGTGGTATCAATGGAATCGAACTGCGTAATGCCCTGTGGGCAAAGTTTGGGGGTCAGCACGGGGCAGATGCCACATATAAATTGACTATTAACCTGGGTGCACCCAATACCCAATACAAGGCTTTGGAACAAACAGGCGATGCCACCTGGCAGGAAGTGTCGCTGACCGCGACATATGTGCTGACGTACAAGGGCGAACAAATTGCAACCGGTACAGAACGCGCAGCAGAATCGTATACATTTGTGCGATATTTGGTTGCGTCTAATGCGTCTTATAACAATGCTGTTAAAAACACTATAAATGTTCTGGCGGAAAAAATTGGCGCACGCACAATCGCAGAAACGCATAAATATGCACATACCGATAAAGATACGGATGCTAAATAATGAAATGGAAAGACGCTGATTTCAAAGGCGGAATCGATAAAATCCGCGCGGTATTGATTTATGGCCCAGATGCCGGTCAGGTCGATGAATACTGTGATTTGGCGATTGAAAAACTGGGAATAGAAAAAGACAATTTGTTCGCATTAGATTCTGATGAATTGCGTGAAAAACAAGATGCCCTGTTTGCCGAAGCCTGCACCCCTTCTATGTTTGGCGGACACAAGATGGTGGTTATTTTTAATGCGGGTGACGCATGCGCAAAACAGGTGGCTGAATTGGTTGAGCATCCAGGACTGTGCGCAACTGTAATTGTGGCAGGGGGCGACCTGCGGGCGGGGGGCGGATTACGTCTGTTATTCGAGGGCGCATCTAATATGGCTGCATTGGCATGTTATACAGACGATGCACGTACATTGGCCACACTGATACGCAATGAATTATCGGCCGCAGCTGGAATTCAACAGATTACGCCGGATGCTATGACATATATGACAACTCATCTGGGGGGAGATCGTGGAATTACACGCGGGTTTCTGACAAAAATTGCGCTGTATGTCGATGACAAACGAATTGTAGAACTGGCTGATGTGGAAAAGTGTTTGCCCGATACAGGGGCGGCAGACATTGATGATTTCTTGTACTCGCTGACTGCGGGGCATATTCAGCAGACAATGCTGGCATTGGACAGATTGCTGTACGATAACAAAGAACCAAATATGTTGATACGCATGTTAAATGGGCATTTCAAAAAATTACAGACCGCTGTCATAGATGGACAACTGCCCCGCCTGTTCTGGAAAGTCGAAGATAAATTCAGGCAAGCAATGAAAATTTGGTCTGATGCGGAAATTACCGGGGTATTGATGCGTCTGAATGAATTAGAGCGTCAGTTGCGCACCACAGGCATGCCGGGCGAGGTTTTACTGCGTGACTTTGCGTTAAAACTGTGCGCACGTGCAGCAAAATTGGCAATTAAACGAAGGAACTGAAAAATGTTGGCATCTGTATATGCACCCAAAGATTTTAAAAGACTGCGGGCAGCAGGCGACGTTGTGGCACGCTGTTTTGATTTTATTTCGCCGCACATTCGGGCGGGTATTTCCACCGGGGAAATCGACCGGTTGGTCGCACAATTTTTGCGGGAAAACGGTGCCCGTTCGTCAGATTTGGGCTATCAAGGATATCCGAAACATATTTGCACTTCTGTTAATGATGTTATTGTGCATGGAATCCCCAGTGATGAAGTAATCCTGAAGGATGGCGACATCGTAAATGTCGATTTGACCGCCGAATATAAGGGATTTCATGGCGACGCATCGCGTATGTATATGATTGGCAATGTCAGCCCCCAGGCACGAAAACTAGTTCAGGTGTGCCAAGATGCGCTGAATGCGGCGATTTCAATCTGTGCGCCGGGTGTGCCATTGTCTGAAATTGGCAAAACAATCGAGGAAGTTGTCAATCCGCATGGTTTTTCCATTTCACGCGACTTTGTGGGGCATGGCATTGGCAAGGTTATGCATGACGATCCGCAAATCTATCACTTTTATGATAAACACTGGGACAAAGTGAAAATGGTCCCTGGGTTGGTCTTTACGATTGAGCCAATGATTAATACAGGGTCGCCAGAATGCAAAATCGACCCGGATGGATGGACAGCACGAACGGTTGATGGCGGACTGTCTGCCCAGTGGGAACATACTATTGGTATTACCGAAGATGGTGCAATTATTTTTACCGAAAAAATGATTTGAAAATACTATGCCAAAATCAGACGAACAGTTTCATGCGGGACATCGCGAACGATTAAAGGAAAAATTTCTGGATAAAAAACTGGTCGAATATGAACAGTTAGAGTTGTTGTTGGGGTACGCTATCCCCAGACGCGATGTCAGACCATTGGCACGAAGATTGATTCGGCGTTTTGGAAATGTGTACTATGTATTAAATGCGCATATTGATGATTTGATGGCGGTTGACGGGGTTGGTCGTTCCGTTGCGATTTTAATTAAACTGGTGCACAGTCTGATTTGTATCAGCCACGAAAAGAAACTGAAAGAAGGTTCGGTATATATGAACCATGATACACTGATTGATTATTGCAGAATGAAGATGTCGGAATTAAAATCCGAAGAATTCCATGTCTTGTATCTGGATGCGAATTTTTGTCTGCAACAACACGAGGTGCACAGCCAAGGCTCTGCAGAATCGTCAAATGTTTATGTTGAAAAGATTATGGAATATGCGCTTAAACACAATATAAAAAGTGTTGTTTTGTTACACAATCATCCGACAACTGATAATACTTTTTCGTCCGTTGATATTATGCTGACAACAAAACTGGAATATTTATTGGGGATATGCAACATAGAATTATATGACCATTTTGTGGTGGCTGGTGGTATTGTGCATTCTATACGCGATAAACAGTTATTAAAAAGATCCGGATTACAAATCTAGGGCTGCAGGATTGCCAGCCGATGTTAAGGGGGCTACTGAATAAGGCCTGATATCCGAGGTTGTGGCGCCAGAATCATAAATATTCATTGTTTCATACGCTTCGTTGTTGCCGTGCGAATTCAAACTGGCGTTGCGGGCCGCCAACAAGCGGTTCATTTCCGCCATTGGAACAGAAATAGTTTTACAACCACGGGCAAATAAATCGTCGCCATAGATAATGTTCATAGTCGGTTTAGAAATCGATAACACACCGAAAATAATAACCAAATTGCGCATATTTACAAGCAAATCATTTTTTGCACCACGTATCATGGATATTGCCCAACCCGTCAACAATAACCCAGTCAAAATTAAAACGGCAAACCATGCATACTGTACAAACGCTTCGAATGAACGCAGGATACATGACGGATCTTCCATATATACAAAATCAGGGTCCACACGTACATTGTGAAACCCGGAATTTGTAAGCAATAAAGTTATCGTATCTGTATTCATTTCAATATATTATGCGCCCTGTTTTTTTGAAGCGGCGGGGGTAAAGAATCCTGGAATGGAAAAATCCTCGTCGTTGGCGGCAATGCCGGCCCAGCCAAACAAATCGCCCATCGGGCCGTTGTCATCACGTTTAGCCTTTTTAAACGGCAGAATATTTTTTAATTTCCCAATTTTGCTTGTATTAGATGTGCGTGTGGTGGGAATTTTATCCTGATTATCAACAAATTCAGTTGCCAATTGCGCCAAAGTGGCATCGGTATCATCCCCATCAAAAACATTATCGTCAACCTGGTGTTCTGCAACAACAGGATGCACATCTTCACGCAAAGGCGCCATTGTTTCCAGCAATTCTTCCAATGTTTTTTCCATCTGGGGGATTGGCGCATCATCTGTTATCATATCGCCAATAGTAATTGTTTCAACCGCAACATGATCGTCTTTATCAATAATATTGTCCAGTCCCAAGCTAACATTGACATCCGATATTATTGCGGCTTCTGCCACATTTTCAACAACCGGTTCTGTGATTGGCCCCTGGGTATCAGCGGGTTCAACAGTCTGTTCGGTGGGGTCCCCTTCTTGGGCGGACAAAATCGATAAAATAGGCACAACTGGTTCTGTGGTGACAGGTTGGATTTCCTGATCCGTTGCAACGACAGGTTCAACAACGGGTTCAATTACCGATTCTGTGACAGGTGTGACAACGGGATTGATTACTGGCTCTGTGGCTGATATTTCTGCGATTGGTGTTATATCTGAATTTGCCAATGCGCTGTCACAATCGACGGGCACACCAAACAAAACCGTATCTTTGTCCAACCCCAATGCGTCGCGCACAGAATCAAAAGCAGCGCGAATTTCGGACATTTCAAACACTTCGTTACCAGAAATATAGATTATTTTTGTCTTCATTAATTCATCCCCCACAATATATGCTCGCATTATATCACATTTTAGGGTTGAACGCATATAAAAAATATCTTAAACTGAAAATATGTCAGATATTAAGCAACAAATTTTTCAAGAATTGACCCGTCTGGAAGAAGCGGCTGCAAAATTACGTGGCACCGCCGTTGCTGCGGGCAAGCAAACTGATTTAGAGGTAGCAATCCTGACCGAACAGGTGCGCACTTTGCGGGATAAAAATGCACGTGCGGTGGACATGATTGATAAATCTGTATCTATACTGAGGGAACTAAGGAAATGAGTGTTGTTTCAATACCAATTGTGAACAAGAACTATCCGATGGGCTGCGAAGACGGACAAGAAGGGCGCCTGATTGAATTAGGCAAACAGGTTGATGCACGCGCACGCCAGATACTGGATAAAATTGGCCCGTTGCCTGAAAATTCACTGTTGGCGACATTGTGTATTGTCCTGGCGGACGAGGTGCATAACCGCCCAACCCCCATTGCGAGCGAGGCTGACATGAAAGAAATATTGGCCCGCATACGCGAAATTCGACATAAAATAGGTTGTTGATACATCTGCGCCCTGGCCTGGCGTTTTTCACAGTCCCGGCCATTCTTGGATTTTCATAAATATTTGTTATTTTTATTATATTCTGTTCACACAGACATGTGTTTGTGTGGGCTTGGATGTGTGACCGACAGATTTTAAGGTTTTCTTATAAAAATTAACATAAAAAATCCCCCCAGTCGGGGGGGATAAAAGTTAGTTGTCTATTGGCACGTCGCACCATCCCATTCTTCTCCTTCCGGACAGATACAAGTTCCAAAGTCAGAACTCCACTGGCCGCCGTAAAGATTCTCACATATGAGCTCAGAATCAGTGGTTTCACTGCCGCTGGTTCCACTGCCGCTGGTTCCACTGCCATTGCTGTCTTCTTCCTCGGGGTAGTATACGCTAAACATATTGCTGACCCATTGTGACATCTGGGTTGGGGTTGGCGCCTGTGTTGTATCACCGTTTACAGACATACAGGTCATAATCTGAGCGCGACACGCATTTATTGCGACGTTGTTGCTTGGGTTGACGCCGTTGTCAGAATTATAATTATTCGATGTCAGACAAGAGGTCACATCAGAAATACAATTTTCCGCATAATCTGCTATCACCTGGTCCTGGGCTGCCTTGATTCTGACTAGGGTGCGTCGCAAATATTCCTTGATAACATCATTATCCACTTTATATTGCCGGTTGCCCGCTGCGCCGGTGTATGTATAATCCTGACACTTGTTCAGAACAGACATGCACATACCATAGTTTTTACCGGTACTGCTGTCGTTATAGCCAATTTTATGCAACAAATATCCAGTCATCTCATCCGATATTTCTGCCGGATCGGCACCCTCAATTGTTTCTTCGATATAATTGGTCAAATTGCCATCACTTGTTGTCGTAGCCCATGCATATTTGTTTCCACCATCTTGGTAATACCATGTGCTATACAAGGTAGTATTTGCATAAGCAGCATCGTTGGTAGGCGCTCCCAGAGCAGTTTCATTAACAACATACCCCGGTGTCGATCCCACCACTATTTCACCGTCAATAATATATTTACCAGTTGGGTCCAGACAGTATTCATAATCCGCACCACAGACATAATCATCCTGCATACAGGAATCAAGTGCATTGACACACCCGCGCAGGTCATAGGAATTTTTATCCTGGGCGACCAGCAAACGTGCGCGTTGCAAAACACTTTTTGCGTTGCGTACAGTATTGTTCATTTGGTCGTTCGCATCTGACAATTCACGCTCATACGCAACACACTGTTTATCAATTTCCAAATCATAGGAATTCGAGATAACAGCAATATCAACACCCTGGGCCGCACAATCGTTTAATACCGCAACCTTGCAACGAGATGCCGCCGTTTTATACAACGCTTCGCCTCGTTGGTTACTGATGGACGATGTGTTCGATGCAGACGAACCAAACAACGATGTCAAATCAAAACCAGTACTGTCGATATTGAAATCCAACAATCCCGACAAATCAAAGGCCATAGCACTGTCAGTGACGGCCGACGCGCTGCCTGATTTAACATCAACAATCAAATTTTTGATTCTGTCCAAATCGTTTTTCAACTGGGTGTTATCCTGGGTTGATTGCATTTCGATTTCAGCCTCGGTCTGGGTGAATAATGTTTCAATATCATCCGCACTAAGGCCAATATAACGAATCTGTTGGGCTACATCTTGTAATGCCTCGGTCGCAGCCTTGAGAGCCTCTTCTGTTTTGGCATAGTTTTTGATATTCTTAGAGCAAGAACAACGTCCCTGATTATCATCCAAAACATTACAGAAATTATCCATACAAGACATATACTGTGCCTTGCAAAAATCGGTCACCTGCGCCAATTCGTCCAAAGACTGGGAAGTCGTAGCAGCGGTTGTATCCGAAGAAGTCGCAACCGACGCCAACGCCGGTATGCGAGCACGAACCGCACTGGCACGCGTAGCCACACGTCCCGTATACAAAGGCGTATTAACAGTATCAGTTTGAACAATAGATGTACGAGCCGTCGTCTTGCCCTGATCCCCCTGCATAGCACGACGCGCAGTCGCAATTTGCTGTGTACCATTTGCCGCGGTGCGTACAGCACGCGCAGAAACACGAGAAGGCGCCGTCGCACGCGTCGTGGTCGCAGTGCGCGCAACAACCGCATTATTAGCCGCTGTACGATTCGCCGCAGACGTCCGACCAGACACAGCACGCGCCACACCGGTTTTGGCCGCAGTCGCAGGCATCGCACGTGATATATTTTGGCTGACCGTGCGCAAGTTATTAGTCGACGCTGGTGCAGGTGACGCAGACGTCTTGGACGCAGTTTCTGTCGATTCCTCTGCGGGTGCTGTCCCGGCAGAATATTCGATTAATTCATCGTAGTAAACGGGCGCAACCTCAGCAAATGCGGGCAATACCAACAGTCCACTAAGCACAGCAACAAATCGTTTCATTGTAAATCCTTCCCTTCCATTACTTGTGATTTTATCATATTATCAAATGTATTGCAATTACAAAATATATGATATGTTGCGTTATATTTTCTGGGTGCGCATTTCTGTCGAAACTATGTTTTGCGCTATGCCAATTTTAATTCCAGACCTGTTTGTGGTATTGTTTATATTGGCGTGCTCGTGAAAACAATCCTAATTCATTAAAAAACATAATGAATTTTTGTTGCAGGTGTGTTATGCTTGGTCTATAATCGCCAAAAAAAAGGCCTTGGTACGGTGTCAATGTTAAGAAAATTTTCTGTTTGGATTTTGTTGTTGCCCCTGATGGGTTGCACGACTGTACCTACAACAACAAATGATGCGCGGCTGGGTGACTATGCAAAAAAAGTCAAACCAATAGACTTTGACTATAATCCTTATGAGACACCCATCGCACAATGCTATGCCCAGGAACTGAGCACACGCAAAAATGTGTCGGGCGCAACACTAATCGAAGATGGTTTGTCCGCGTTTATAATTCGTTCGGCATTTGCACGTATGGCAACGAAAACCATTGATTTGCAAACCTATATTTACAGTAATGATTTTACATCCAAGATTTTAATCGCAGAACTGAAAAACGCCGCAGATCGTGGGGTCAAGGTGCGAATACTGTTGGACGATTATGGGACTAAATCCGATATCGTGGACGTTATGCTGTTAAATCAACATCCTAATATAGAAGTCAAGGTGTTTAATACCGTTGGAAATCGTTCGAAACTGTTATACTATCCGCAGTTTTTGACAGATTTTAATCGACTGAATTCGCGTATGCATAATAAACTGTTTATCGTGGACAATATCGCATATATCACAGGTGGACGAAATGTGGGCAGTAATTATTTCTATCCAGAAACTGCTTCGAACTTTTCAGATACTGATGTGCTGTTTCTCGGTGATATGACCCGCTTTGCAACAAGAAGTTTTGACGAATACTGGAACCATCATCTGTCGATTCCTGCGTCCGTGTTCCCCAAGGCAAAGTCAAAAAAGGCGATGAAGCGATTGGAAAAATCGTTCGCCTCTATCGAACAGCGCGCAGCAGAAAATCTGAAAAACTATAACAATGTTATCGATATAGCCATACGCGAGTACAAACAAAAACAGTTCGATTTCAGTTGGGGGCGCGGAAAATTCTTGGCCGACCCGCCCGAAAAAGTCGAAATGACAATGGAAGAAAAAGAAGCGTATCGTGGAGATATCGTTCGGGCGTTGCAACACCTGTGGGGAAAAACTAAAAAATCTGTTTATATGTCTGCTGCGTACTTTGTGCCGGGCCAAGGCGGATTGGAACATATGCTGGATGAAGAAAAGTCCGGGGTTCATATGACAATCGTAACGAATTCGTTGGCTTCAACAAATGCGCCGACCGTTTATGCAAAATGGGAAAAATATAGAAAACAGTTAATCAAATCTGGCGCAGATGTATATGAATTTATGGTGTCGGCTGAAAACCTGCGTGGCAAAGAACATGACCGCGAACGAAAGCGTTCCAGCTTCTCGGTGCTGCACAGCAAAACAATGGTTTTTGACGACGACATCTCGTGGATTGGCAGCTTTAATCTGGACCCACGCAGTGCGTATTACAACACTGAAAATGTCGCGATATTTGAAAGCCGAGATTTCGCAGATAAATTAAGAAAAATGATAGTACAAGATACAAAAACTTCGTGGCGCGTGACCTTGGACAACAATAAAAAACCAATTTGGACCGGCAGTCGCCCAGGTGACGAAAAACCCAGGCAATATAAACACGCACCTGATACGGGTTTTTTGCTTAGACTGTGGAAAAATATGTGCAATTTAGTACCCGAAAAATTCGTATAAAATCCCGCAAACGCGGGATTTTTTTAGCCCCGGTAAAACATCGCGCGCACAAAGTTTATTGGAATAATTAACAATGATAAACACGATATAATCAGCCACTGGTACGTATCCAACGGCGACAGCTGTAACACCGCCCCGCCAAATGAAACACACAGCACTGTGCACGCAATAACACCAAATGCCACCGCCAAAAACATCGGGTTTGTTCGCAGGCGACGGAATAAATTAAACCCATCAATACGCACACAAAATCCGTTCACAATCGCCATAATTACCAACAGAGCAAAACGCGCCGACATATAAGATTCCGGGCTTTGAAATATATTTCGTATCATCGGTGTCGCCAGTACACCAAACACACAGACAAATCCGATTGTCGTCCAGGCAACCTGGGATAAAACAGGACGCGATAGTAATGGCGCATCCTTGCCCTGGGCAGATTCGGACATGTATTCGGGACGCGCGGGTTCACCACCAAATGCCAGGGAATTCAAACTGTCCATAACAATGTTCACAATCAATATCTGGACTGCGGTGAATGCATCAAACCCAAACATCAATGGGAACAAGATACTTAGTATCACCAATGAAAAATTAATCGGCAGTTGGAATTTCAAAAAGTTAATGACATTGTGAACAAATGTACGCCCCAACAATATACATTTCGCAATTGATAAAAAGTTATTATCTGTGATGATAATGTCGCCCGATTCTTTGCATACGTCGGTACCATCGCCCATCGCAAATCCAACATCCGCGCGCTTTAACGCGGGGGCATCATTGGTGCCGTCGCCACACATACCAATACACAAATTCAGGCTTTGCGCCAATTTTACAATACGCAATTTTGTGTCTGGGGTTGCGCGAGCAATAACCTTGATACGCGACAACATTTTTTTTGCCATATCGTCAGACAAGTCGTCAAATTCAGTCGCCGTCATCGCGATATCATCATCGGTACAAATAATACCGCAATCGCGCGCAATCGCACATGCTGTATCTAAAATATCGCCGGTTATCATCATGACCTGGACACCAGATTGACGCAGCGACGCAACAACATCCGCAACACCGGGACGAACCTGGTCGCGCATGGCAACAATGGAAATCAGAACTAAATCGTTCGGCAATTTTTCATCCGTTGCCCATGACGTGCTGTACGCGGTCGCAACCAGGCGCATCGCACGCGACGCGTTTTGCCGCATCAGTTCTAAAAGAACTTTTCGATTGATTGGTTTTAATTTCCCAGACGCATCCAAGTAATATTTTGTATGCGACAAAATAACCTCGGGCGCACCAAGATAACAGGACACATCGGCCGTGCGCACAGCCGAAAATTTATTCGCACTGTTGAACACAATGCGTTCCAGCACCGGAACATCAGACTGAATCTGGATTATTTGTTTGGCAACCGGCGCAACAGCGGTCAGCAGTGCGCGACCAGTTAAATTACCTCCAATTATTGCACCATCAGGGCCATATGTTGCACCACAAGTCAGTGCAACATTTTCCAGGAACGCTTCGGCAACAGCATTATCAGCTTCCCCAACAAAGCCGACATCGATACAGTCACCCGAAAAATTATGAACCGGTTCGATAATACCGCGCGTTAGCGTTCCTGTTTTATCTGTACACAAAATCTGAATGTTGCCGGATTCTGGAATCTTGTTCGGATTTTTTGCCAAGATATTGTTCTTTATCATGGTCGAAATATTTTGCCCCGTGATAATTCCGATGATAAACGGCAAACCTTCGGGGACGGCGGCAACAAATATGGTCAGCGCCACTGTCAATGCGCTGAACACCATGTACAACATTGAAGCATCCGCAGCCAGACCAGACGAATGAATATTTACAAACAGCAATACCAAGAAAATTATCGTGGCACAGACAGAGCCAATCTTGCTGATTTTATCCGCCAGATTATCCAATTGAATTTGTAGCGTGGTTTTAACCACATCAATCGAATTAAGCGTCGACATAATTTTGGCATTTTCTGTTGCGCCACCAACGCGTACGACACGCATTACGCATTCGCCACTTAACACCGTCGTGCCGGAAAAAACACTGTGAGCATCGATATATGTATCACCAGAAATTTTTGCATCACGATTATAAACAAAATCAGACGGGACAGGCGTTTTTTCACATTCATCGCTTTCGCCATTTAAAATTGCATTATTAACCGCAATCGCGCCATCGACAACATAGCCATCCGCGCAAATCATTTCGCCAGCACGTAGCATAACAATATCATCAACAACAACTTCGGTGCTGGGGATATGAACAAGGTCACCATTGCGCACAACATCAGCATACATCAACGACGATTTAATGCGCAATTCTTCGGCACTGCGTTGCCCCTTTAATTTACTGGCAACAGTGGTAATGGCCACCACCAACAAAACGATACCTATGCCGGCAGCTTCGAATACACTGCCATATCCGAACGCAGATAACACGATAAACATACACATCATAATCAACAAGACGATGTTTAATTTGTCTTGGAAAACCTCGAAAAAAAATTGCCACGCAGATTTTAATTTGGGGCGTGGCATTTCGTTGTTGCCATATTTAGCGCGACTGGCGATTACTTCGGCATTTGTTAAACCTGTATATTTCATTTCAAAATCCCCCGAATAATATGCACGGATGATAATACAATAAATCCAAAATTATAAACAATAAAAAAATCCCCCAATCGGGGGATTTTTATTGTCTTTAATTCAACAGAATTATTCTGCATCGGATGTTTCAGCAACAACTTCTTCTGTTGCAACTTCGGCGGCTGGCGCTTCTTCGACAACTTCTTCTTCAACCTTTTTGGTGCCGAATGTCAAAGATTTACCCGCAACCAATGCATCAATTTCGTCCTGGGTCTGAGCGACATAGATCTTAACAGGAACGATAACATCTGGATGCAACGCAATTGTTGTATCGAACGCACCAACAGATTTAATTGGCGCACCCAACATAACCTGGGCAGATTCAACAGATACATTTGCAACCTCTTTCAACATACGCGCAATATCACGTGTTGATACAGAACCATACAACTGACCTGTGTCGCCAGCCTGGCGAATCATGTGCAGTTTTGCATTCTTGACCGCATCAACATTGGATTCTGCGTTCTTTTTCGCTGTTTCCTGACGGGCAGTCAGTTCAGCCTTTTTCGCTTCGAACAAAGCAACGTTTTCACGTGTATAACGCATCGCTTTGCCGTTTGGCAACAGATAGTTGCGCGCATAGCCTGTTTTTACTTCGACTGCGTCGCCGATATTGCCCAATTTTGTAATTTTTTCTGTCAAAATAACTTTCATTTTATCTGTCCTTTGTATTCTGCCCCCATGGGGAAGTGTCCGACAGCGTCGGACGAAGGGGGTTAAAGTTAGGGTTGAAAACCCAGATTTAGTTTTAGGGAACCCTCCCCGGCAACGGATGTTGCCACCCCTCCACGGGGAGGGGAATTTTTAACCCAAATTGTTACGAACGAACGGCATCAAGCCCAAATGACGCGCACGTTTGATGGCGGTTGCCAATGCACGCTGGTCTTTCTGGGAAACACCGCTGATGCGGGATGGCACAATCTTACCACGTTCTGTGATATAGTGCGACAATGTCTTGATGTCTTTATAGTCAATAACCTTGCCCTTTAATGGGTTTGATTTTTTACGATAAATTGCTGCACGAACTGCCATTATTCTGCCTCCTCGGTATTCTTTTTCATCATGATAGAAGGTGTTGAAGCCAATTCGTCAACACGAACGTTCAAGAAACGGATAACGTCTTCGTCAATGCGGCTGCGACGTTCCAATTCTGTAATCTGGGCACCTGGCAATTCAATGTTCAACATGACATAGTGTGCCTTGCGATTTTTACGAATGATGTATGCCAAATTTTTCAAGCCCCAGAATTCTGTGGATTTAACATCACCACCCAGTTCTTTGATGATTTCTGTGAATTTAGCCGCTTTTTCTTTAACCTGCGGTTCGGTCAGGTCCTGGCGGAAAACCAAGACGCTTTCGTAGTAAGCCATTTTATTTCCTTTGGTCTTATATCAGCCGACGACCCCATGTCGCCAGCAGGAACGGCATTAATTATGGCAATTTATAAACAAAAATCAAGTGTTTTTTATTTTGTAAATTTACCACTGCGTGGGAACCCAACTGGAACGGTGCGCCCCTGGGAAGCGCGCCGACCACGCCATGGCGCCCAATCGTCTAACTTGGTCGTGCCACGACCCGTCGTCCAACCAAATCCGTTCGCTGCATCAAAGAACATGACGTCCAAAACATATGTGCGTTCCGCATTGTATTTTTGCAGAATTACACCCTTACCCCGCGACATTTGAGGGATTTCGTCGGTCGCAAATATTAACAGTTTATCATTCGAACCCGACATCGCAACCGTATCGCCCGTCACACGCACACACATATGTGCCGGATTTTTTGGTTCCGTGTTCATAACCTGCTTGCCGTTCTTGGTCTGGGCAACACAGGCATCGCCCGATATGATAAACCCATTACCATGGCGCGACACCAACAGGTATTTCGCATTAACATCCAATACGAACGCGTGGACAATATCTTCGTCCGCGCCAATGTCCGCCATCATTCGAACAGATTCCCCAAACCCACGCGCAGACGGCAATTCATTCGCGGACAATGTGAACATTTTACCGGACGAGCCGAATATATTGACTTTATCAGTGGACATCGCATGGAATGCGGTTTGCAATTCGTCGCCTTCTTTGAATTTCAAATCCAGCGCATTCAGGTCCAAATGCCCTTTGGCCGCACGAACCCAACCCATGGTCGATAAAATGATGGTCAGCGGTTCTTTTTCAATAAACTCGTCCGCGTTGACAACAATTTCTTCGGTTTGTTCAGCCCAGGTTGTGCGACGACGCCCCAATTTTGTTTTTTTATCGTATGTCTTTTTAATGTCGTTGAACCATGCCTTTAACTGTTCATTTTGGGCATCATCACTGGCCAATAATGCCTGTAGTTTTTCTTGCTCTTCACGCAGGGCGGCATCTTCGCGTTTAATCTCCATTTCCTCTAATTTACGCAGGGAACGCAGGCGGGTGTTCAATATTGCCTCGACCTGAATCTCGGTCAGATTAAATTCTGCAATCAATACGCCCTTGGCATCATCTTCATTGCGAATAATTTCAATAACCCTGTCTAAATTCAGATAAACAACCAGCAAACCACCCAGAATTTCCAAACGACGCGCGATATTAGCCAAACGCCATTTCGTGCGACGCTGTAGAACCAATTTCTGGTGCGCGATAAATTCACGCAACACATCGCCAATTGGCATCACACGTGGCGCGCCATTGGAATCAATAACATTGAAATTCATGTTGAACCGACATTCCAAGTCCGTCAAAGCAAACAAGTGAGCCATCATTTTGTCCGCCGGAATATTGCGTGTTTTCGGTGTAATCACAATACGAACATCAGTTGTAGATTCATCAACAATATCATCAACCAGTGGCAACTTTTTTCCATCAATCAGTGTTGCAATTTGTTCAACCAATTTCGATTTGACAATGCCGTACGGAATTTCAGATACAACAACCTGCCAGCCACCACGTTCCAGATTTTCAACTTCCCAGCGGGCACGAATACGAAATGCGCCCTTGCCCGTGTCATAATTTTTAACAATTGTATCAAAACTGTCAATTAAAATGCCACCTGTGGGAAAGTCAGGCCCAACCATCTTTTTCATAATTTGGGCCGTCGTCGCATCAGGTTTATCAACAACCAGATTCAAGGCATCACAAACCTCGGCCACATTGTGGGTTGGGATATTTGTTGCCATACCAACAGCAATACCCATACCGCCATTTGCCAGCAAATTCGGAAATGCGCCCGGCATTACAACTGGTTCCAGTGTCGTACCGTCAAAGTTCGGCATCATATCAACACTGTTTTCGTCCAGGCCCTCCATAATCATCATGGCAGCCTCGGTCATTTTGGATTCTGTGTATCGATAGGCAGCCTGGGGGTCGCCATCAATATTACCAAAGTTGCCCTGGCCATCAATCAAGGGATAGCGAACTGAGAAATCCTGGGCTAGACGAACCATCGCATCATAAACAGATGAATCCCCGTGTGGATGATAGTGCCCCAGCACATCACCAACAACCGTTGCACACTTGCGAAATGCGGCGTTCGGGGCCAATTTCTGACGCAACATAGAATATAAAATACGACGATGTACAGGCTTTAACCCATCACGAACATCCGGCAATGCACGTGATACAATTGTGCTGACCGCATAGGACAGATAACGTTCAGATAACGCATCTGATAACTGTTGTGAATCAATATTTTCAATAATTTCTTTTCCCATAGCATAGGGAATTTAGAACATTTCAAAAAAAATAACAACTGAAAAAATTATTGTTAAAAATCCCCCAATCAGGGGGAATTTTTTACAGGGTCTTTTGATTCAACTTCATATCTTGAACCAATTTTGGTGCATTTGACCCGACCTGGCTGTTGATACCAACACGATTAAAATATCTGTCGCGTGCCATGCGCACCAAACACTCGTGCGAGCGCGCCCCCAATTCCAAAACCGATGTCTGATTATTTGACAAATACCGAATCAGTTCTTCGGTACTCATAGATTCAATGCGCTTTAATTCCTTGGCATATTCTGCGCGCACAATTTTACGCGTATCGGCCGCAAAAACATTTGAAACATCATAAGCGCTGAATAAATAGCCTATGTTTTCACGATTGTGTCCAACATAAATATGACGCCCCATCGAATCTGCAATAAACTGGCCCTGCTTAATCAAACCACGCCCCAAATACATAATTGCGTGGAACAGGTTGTTGTTGCCACGATTGCGTGGAACAATCAAAATAGCGCCAGCATCTAAAGCGTCCGCACTGAAATTGTCGGCGGCGAATTTTTTCGTATACACTTGACGAACAGAATCAGACGCTGTTGCGCCAACCTTGTTGCGTGACAAATATTTATTCAACGCAGTATTATACGCAGAATCAGATTCATGCATCTTACCCGTGCGAATACAACCGCCAAATTCCGGCGTGTTGTACTTTTTGCTCATATGATATTTGAACCCAGAACAAGATGTATGGCCACCCTGGGGGATAATAGTTAATGTGTCGCCCATCTCGTCCAAGGCGCGCGACAGGTGTGTGTATTGCCCATAAACACAATGCATTCCCACAGGGGCCCCCGGCAATTCCGCACGAACCGCGGCACGATAGCCATTACGTCCCAACAAAGGATGCAATTTTTCCTGGGACTTTAACATTTTGCCAACATATTTGTCCAATAACGAGTCAACTTTGTCGTCCAAATATGTTTCGTTGATGACTTGTTCTGTGATACTGTCGTATGGAACGGTTATGCTGTGCCCAACGGCAGGTGAAGCATACGGAATATCGCGCCAAGTTGGATCGTTCTTGGCATCAGTCATGCCGATACACATCAATGTAGTTACACCCACCAGCACATACGGAGCTGTCCATTTCCACTTCATAATAACCTCCTTTGCAATCAAACAGACATTACCCAGACAACTGGATTCGTCTTAATTGTTAACATTCGTTTTCTGTTGTGATTGGTTCATTGCACAAATAAAAAATTGCAATGTACATTCAGACAAATGGTCAAAACCAATGCCCCGACTTGCTGTATATTTCCAATTAAACCAGCAGCCCGCCCCGTTTCCAGGGAACCAAAGTTTATATACACTATATAGCATATTAGTGCTTTTTTGTCAAGTGTTAAGTAATGGGGCTATAAATTTTGTATCAAACAAATAAAAAACCCCCGAAAACGGGGATTTTTCATAAAACATAATTTTATTTTTTCCAGAATGCAAACCCACGACGTGCTGTTTTTTCTTCGCGTTGTTTGCGTTCTTCGGTAGCACGACGACGTTCAGCGCGACGTTCTTGAAAACGGCGAGCAGATTCTTCATCACGTTGAATAACCGCAATCGTTGTTGCGGATAATTTGCCATTGCGAACTTCTTCTTCGAATTCGACAATGTCGTTTTCATTCAAAAATCTGATTCCGGCAGCCTTTAATGAACTGGAATGAACAAATACATCATCTGTGTTGCCGTCCGCGTTTGGTTTATCAGGACTGATGAAACCGAAACATTTTTTACCATTATACCACTTTACTTTTCCTTGACGCATAACCCTATCCTTTCCTTATGCTTGTTATGGTTCTGTGAAGCATATTCAGAACCTGGTTTAATTGTGACAGTTTTATACGATTAAAGCAAGGGGAATAAAAATGCCCGCAAATTATGCGGGCAGCGGTTATTTTTTATAATACCGTTGAACCTCGTTCATAACAAAATTGAACAATTTGCCGGCCTGGGTGTCAGACGACACAGCCCAATCACGCCGCATGTACGGCATGGCAGCAACCAATATAAACCGCGCCATAAAATGGAATATCCTGGACTGCTGGTGTTTGGACAACTTCACAGGCGCATCTTCAATACAGAAAACTTCGTTTTCAATTGCGTCATTTAATTTTTCATTTATGTTATCCAAAATCTTTTGCGGATAGTACAGTTTGCATTCCTTGGGAAAGCCCTCGAACATTGATACATCGTTATTGCGAGAATATAAAATGTTCCAACCGACGCGATCGAACAAGTCTTCCAGACATTGGCAAATCATACGATTGTATTCTTTGACACCCAATTCATAAAAGTTTGCCAGCTGGGTCTCCATATTATCTGACTTGTTGCATTTCTTTTTACGCGTATTTTCGTACACATCGTGCGTCCTGCTTTCGAATTCAAAGAATGTGCGCACCTGACATATAATTTCCATTGGGATGATATTATCCGCGTCGGGACCGATATTCAAAATAATCTTGGCATCACGGTAATTGCGTGGATTTTTCATATCATAAAATTTGTCACGAACAGATAATACACGTTCGGGTAAAGCCTCGTACAGACGTTCGATGAATGTTCGTGCCTGTGGCACCAGGTCAAACAAGCATTTTACACGCCATACATCACGTAAGCGTTTGCGTGGCGGGGTAATTTTGTCGATAGCGCGAACCAAATCAACCGCAATCTTTTCATGCCCTCGCCCAATAATAGACAACACTGTTTCTGATGCGGCGCTGATATATTTTTCCGAGAAACGTTTACGAATCTTATCTGCGATTGCCTGGGCGGACGCGTCACGATCGTGCAAAGACAAAACATTACAAGCAGCATTCGCGACATCATTTACATAGTCCGCATAATATTTCCCGGTAATCTTGTCCAATGCGCGATTGACATTTTTCTGGGCGCCAACGATGACCGTCACAATTGACGACACAGCCAAATCAACACGTTGTCCAACCGCACTGGTAAAAAATTGATTGCGCATTGGGTCCGCATCCAGACGATGATTTACCACATATGGCAACAATGGGTTAATATCAGAAATACGAATAGGCTCATCAATCGCACGATTAGTTTCGTAATCATACTTCATAACTGCTGCCTTGGGCGCACCAAAACATTTACCAAGGGTGTAAAACACCTGGCGAAACCAGTGCATACTGTCTGAATATAAATTTTTCAGATAATCGCCGGCCTCGTCATTGATGCGTCCTTCGGCAACAGCCTTGTCTATTATTTCAAAATTTTTTCTGTCATTTTCAATAGAGATATTCTGGGCCCAATTGCCCGAAACAGAATATGACATGTTTCCCCCTGTGTTTTTATTTCATCATTGGGAACAGAACGATATCACGTGCAGTTGGCTGGTCAAAGATTATGCATGCCAATCTGTCAACCCCCATGCCAACACCAGAAATTGGTGGGAATCCATGTTCCATTGCGCGGACAAAGTCGTTGTCTGGATTGAATGCTTCTTCGTCACCGTTGGCGATATTTTTTGCCTGCTCTTCAAATGCAGCCAATTGTTGAATTGGGTTTACAAGTTCTGAATACCCTTTGCAGATTTCAGCACCACAGACCAATAACTGATACATATCAATGCGACGAACATCATCGTTATTGCGACGCGCCAACGGAACCATATATGCAGGATAATTGTACAGGAATGTCGGATTTATAATGTCACCTCGGATTTTGCGCTTGTACACATAATCAACCAATGCAGGAATGGATTTCAAATCCTCTAATTCAAACATAGGGAACATACCGTTATCAACCAATTTCTGACGCAGGACATCAACATCGTCAAAATCCAAAATATCACAGCCAAATAATTCGTTCATTTTAGCAGTGTAATCTATCATTTCATATGACGAAAAATCCAATTTCGTACCCTGATATTCAATCTGTAAAGTACCACGACATTTCATTAACAAATCTTGGATTAAGTCCCATGTGAATTGAATATTTTTGTTATAGTCCCAGTATGCTGCATACCATTCAACCATTGTGAATTCTTGTAAATGCGTTGCGTCCATACCTTCGTTGCGGAAATCCTTGGCCACTTCATAAACACGATCAAAACCAGCACCGATTGCCTGCTTTAAAAATAATTCGGGCGAAATACGCAGCTGAAAATCTGTGTCCAATGCATTGTGGTGGGTCGTAAATGGACGGGCCGCTGCACCAGATGCAATATTTTGCAAAATCGGCGTTTCAATTTCCAAAAATCCATTACGGTTCATATAATCACGCCAGTATTGAGTCATCTTGAAACGTCCCAACAGCGCATTTCGTGCCTCAGGATTTGATATAATATCCAGATAGCGTTGGCGATAGCGTGTTTCCATATCTGTCAGACCATGATATTTTTCTGGCAATGGACGCAAAGCCTTGGCCAAAATTTCATAGTTTGACACACGCACAGTTAATTCACCTGCGGTCGTGTGATACAATTCGCCAGTAATGCCAACAAAATCCCCCAGGTCAACATTTGCTTTCATAAACTTATAATTTTCTTCGCCCAGTTCTTCACGCGACATAGAAAATTGAATTTCGCCGTTAATATCGTAAATACGACCAAACATTAATTTACCCAACCAACGCAGCGCAGTTATACGTCCTGCCAATTTTACAGGTGTGCTGTCCGCCAAAGCCCGGGCCGCCTCGATAGTATGTGTACGATCAAATTTATCCTTCCAAACAACACCATCGCGGGCACGAATATTTTCAGCCTTTTGCAGGCGCGCGGTCAATTCATTGGTTGAAATTGGTGTGTTTGTTGTGTTTTCTGACATTTTGTTTTCCTTTGTATTATGTCGAATAAAAAACGGGCACCCAAAAAGTGCGCCCGCAGTTTTGTTTCTGTTGGTCGCACTGTATCAATCAAAACGTTTAATAAACAATTTCATAATCGGTGCATCCTGAGTTTTTATTTATTAGTAAATTATATATTCGATTTATAAAAAGTAAAGCAAAAAAGACCCAGATTTTATATCGTCATACGTTCCGCAATCTGCTGTTGAACATATTCGTCTTCGCTGTTGTATAATGGCCAATTTCCGTTTGCTAATTCTTCCATAGATGTAAGTGGCTGGTTCAGACGCGCACGATACAACCATAAATTAGACATCACACGTTTTATATAACTGCGTGTTTCGTATGCAGGGAAGCTTTCTATGTATAACAACGGGTCGTATGTATAGAAAGATTTTTCAAACTTGGTCATCGTGCCCATTCCAGCATTATATGCCGCCAGCATTTTTATAATGCTATTTTCTACACTTTGATGCGCCAATAAATCAACAATATACTGCTGTCCCAGGAACATATTGTGTTCTGGATTCGACATATCCATTTGAGTTATATCCAATTTGTTCGCACGCGCAACACGTTTGGCTGTACTGGGCATTAACTGCATAACACCGTTCGCACCCGCACCAGACTTTGCAGATACGCGGAAATTGCTTTCTTGTTTGGTGATTGCCAATAACAACGCACGATCAATTGACCAGCCCCCCATTGGTTCCCAATCAGGCAACGGATACTGTGCCGAATAAATAATATCATCATCAATTTCCAAAATTCCCCTGTCCTTGATAACAGACGCAGATTGCACAGAAACGCGTGGCATACCATAGGCCGCAGCAACCGCATTTACCGCGTGCAATGTTCTGTCCGACACCTTGGGTGTGATTAAATATTTCAAATATTCTTCTGCCCTGTCTTTGCGCCCAATTTGCAACAATGCCAATGCGATTTTTCCATATTTAGCGTTCGCCAGTTCTGCAAAATCTTCTTCTGTGGTGTCCTGTTCGAAAAATTCATATTGTGGTGCCTGACCCAACATAGTTGCCGACAAAGCACCATAAAAAGCCATTGGGGAAGCAGCAGAAATGCGCCAATATTTTTTTGCTGCTTCACGGTCGCCTTTGTAATCTGCGGCACGCCCCGCCCAGAATGCAGCCTCGGTCTTGCGGGCATTGTTTATTTGTGGCAAATCCAAAATACGACTGAAATATTTTTGCGATTCGGCATATTTATCTTCTTTGAAATATAACAACCCCATCGCCCACAAACCGTACTCGGATTTCGCGTCTGATGCAACAAAGCCCCATTTCTTTGCCAATTCCATTTCACCATTTGTGTAATAAATAAATGACAAACGGCCCGCCAAACGACCATAGTCAGATTCCGTCAGTTTTTGCTTGAAATTTTTATCTTCTAGTATTTGACGCGCCACCTTGGTCGATCCGCTGCGAATTGCACGTTTGAATTTGTTAATCTTTTTTTCCGCACTGCCAGAATATTTCTTGGCCGTCCATGTTTCCGACTGTGCCGTTTCAATTGATTCAGAACCTGTAATAATTGTTGGAATAAACGCCTTGCGAACCGAGGCTTTTTTTATTTTTGCCAATTTCTCCATGCGGGCAGCACCCGGCATATCATAGTATTTATCCATCCAGGCCACAATTTCTTTGCCCTTGGTACGATATGTGTCTGATATATACCGCTGATATAAAACCTCGTTCATTAATAAATCATCTGCGATTTGACTTTGCACATTGATTGCTGTATCTATTTTTTCTTTGTCTTGCAAAACAAAAACCTGTTCATATAAACTGGCATCAACAACCGTCAAAATTTGTGGCAAATCCGCCGCCAAAATATTCAGCGGAAAAATTAATCCGATAAAAATTGTAAATAATCTTTTCATATTGATATTATCAAAACAGTGATGTTTTTGGCAGTTTGCAAACAATCGCGTCGTCTGCATCCTCGGGTATTTGGTCGATAATTTTCTTGAAATCTGAAACACGCGAAAACTTGCGATATACAGACGAGAACCGCACAAACGCAATCGGATCCAAATTCAACAAGGAATCAGACACCATTTGCCCAACCTGAACACTGGTCACTGTGTCGTCAGGTGTTTCGGTTTCCAATCTGCGCTGAATTGATGCAACCAATCGTTCTATTTGCTCATCCCCGACATCGCGATTACGACATGCCAATTTGATACTGCGACACAATTTTTCACGATCAAATGGTTCCAGTTTGCCGCTGTTTTTGCGCACAACCAAATCGCGCATTTGCACACGCTCGACCGTTGTGAATTTAGCGCCGCATTGTTCACAAACACGTCTGCGACGAATAATCGCATCCTCGATATCAGGGCGAGAATCCGTCACACGACTTTCTGTAGAATTGCAGTATGGACATCTCATAGTATGCATACGGTAGCAATCAAATCCATTTATGGCAAGCAATTTTATCATCCAAAAAAATGCTTTTTATAAAAAATCAAGCGCTTTATTTCAAAATACTTTTCCCGGACGAAAAAAAATTACCCGAAAATATGATAGAATGTATATCGGTACACAAGCGAGAGAGATGGACAAATATATAAATAAAATTTTATTGGGCGACTGTCTGGAATTGATGCGCGACATCCCCGATGCATCGGTTGACGCAGTATTTGCAGATCCGCCATATAATCTGCAACTGGGTGCAAAAACACTTTATCGCCCCGAAGATCAGACAGCAGCACGCGCAGTCCGTGACGAATGGGACTCTTTCGCATCACCCGCCGAATATGACGAATTTACACGCGCATGGCTGGCCGAATGCAAACGCGTATTAAAGCCAACGGGGTCCATGTGGACAATCGGCAGTTACCATAATATCTTTCGTGTTGGTTCTGCATTACAGGATTTGGGTTTTTGGATTTTAAATGATATCGTTTGGGTAAAAACCAATCCGATGCCGAATTTCCGCGGAACACGTTTTACGAATGCGCACGAAACACTGATATGGGCAACACCGACCAAGACCGGTAAATATACATTTAATTATGAAACCATGAAAAAGTTAAACGGTGGCAAACAGATGCGATCTGACTGGGACATAAACATCTGCCTGGGCGAAGAAAGAATCAAAGGCACAGATGGTAAAAGCCTGCATAACACACAAAAACCATTGGATTTGTTGCGCCGTGTAATTTTAGCTTCAACCAAGCCTGGTGATATTATACTGGATCCATTTATGGGTTCTGGCACCACGGGTGCGGCGGCACGCGAATTGGGGCGTCAATTCATCGGGATTGAACGCGATGAAACATATGTAACAGCGGCACGTGAACGCATCGCAAATGTCAAACCAATAAACCTGTCTGATATAGAGGTAACCAAGCCAAAACGTGATGAAATTCGTGTTGCCTTCAAAGAACTTATCGAGGCTGGATTACTGTATGTCGGTCAAACACTGGTCAGTCCACGTGGCGAACGAGCCATGATAACACACGACGGACAGCTAACACACCAATTATATGGTAAAGCATCCATTCATGTTATGGCCGCAAAACTGCAACGCAGTGTCAGCTTTAATGGATGGGATTACTGGTCCGCAGAAAAACGCGACGGAGCATTAGTCGCAATTGACGACCTGAGAAAATATATTCGAAAAATCAAGTCTGACATTAAACAAGCCGCCTGATTTTCCCAACATTCAAAATATCACCATTCCTGCATATATTTTTTAGGATACAATTAATACAACACAAAAAAAACACCGCGGACAAACACTTGTCCACGGTGGCTCCCTTCCTTCTGGATTACCAGAAACTGTGTACCCTTGCGCAATACCGTACAGGCACTATGCTGCCATTGCGACGCCAGATGATGACACGCCGTCTGCTGCATCCATTGCCTTTTTCGCCTCGGCAAAGACCATTTCTTTGACGCGCAACGCCAATGTCTTTGTATCCATGCTTTCAGCAACTATATCAAAGTTATCAGTACGAATTTGTAATGAAACATATGCGCCAACCAACGATGCCCGTGGCAAATCTTCGATTGAACGAGGTACGTTGTTATGACCGATTTTCAATTCATCAGCCAACGAGATAATCTGTCTGTCTTCGTTAACCCATACAGTTGTAGTTAAAACCTGATTCAATGCAATCATGATTTCTTTGATATTTTTTGGCATGCGCGTTCCCTCCTTTTTGGGCATATGCTGTAAAATTACCCCCATTTTATTGTAAATACGTCAGTATTTACAAAAACCAGAAATAATTTTTGTTTGTTGTTTCGTTTTACTCCCAAAAAACCGCGGTTTTTTTGCAGTTTTTGGTCTTTTTTATTTCCGTCCCCTTGTCTATACAAACATCTTAGAACAAAAACGAATCGCAGGTCAAGCACAAAATTCATTTATTTTTATTTTATTTCATTTTTTTTATTTTTATTTGCAAAAACCATAAAACCCCATAAAAAAACACCAAAATGTCATTGACAACCATAAAACCTCGTGCTACATTCACCTTGAAGCAAGAAAAAGAAGCCGATAAAACACAGAAAAAAGAAATTCATAAAATGTCATTATTTCTCTCATCTTATGAAAATCGTTTGGATACAAAGGGACGTGTTTCAGTTCCGGCCTCTTTTCGCGCTTCGATTGCAGACGAAAAATTTGCCGGCGTTGTGCTGTTTCGTTCTTTTACGCACAATTGCATCGAAGGATTGACCATGTCGCGCTTGGAACAAATGGCCGCAGCAACCGATAAAATGGGCGTTTTTGACAGCGAACTGGATGATTTGACCGCAATGCTGTTTGCAGACGCGCGCCAGTTGGCGTTTGATGTCACAGGCCGCATTGTTATTCCGGCCGAATTGTTGCAACATGCCGGAATCAAAGACACAGCGGTATTTGTAGGACGCGGAAACAGTTTCCAAATATGGAACCCAGAAGCATTTCGCGCTGCCCAGGAAAAATCGTTGGAAAACCTGCGCAAAGCGCGACCAAATTTGAAAATTGGCGAATAGATGCCAAAATCAGTTTCTTTATTAATCGAATCCTGCCAATGGCGGGATTTTTATTTAGCAAAGCATTTGATATTTTTATTTTCATGACTTATAATATGTGGGTACTGGGGATTCTGGTACTGGGTTTCAAACGCCCATCAAAGCGCGTCAGGGATGACGTTAAAAGCCCTCCGACCATCTGGTTGGAGTGTGGTGAATATATTGAATAAGCCCGCTATTCGCTTTGATAGTGTTTGAACTCCAACCGCTGTTGTTTTTTCAATCGCGGTTTTTTGTTGGTCAAAACCAAGGCAAAGGGTCAATCAATGCGGACAGGACAACAGATCGAGATTGCACGACAAAAACACAGCATACCAATATTTCAAATGTGTAATATTTTGGCAATCGGCACAGAATCAGAATATCGCAAAATCATATCTGGACAGGTACAATTAACCACCTATCAGAAAATTATGTTCGTCTATGCAACCAGCACTGCGTTGGACATATAAAAGCGCCCACCAAGTGCATAAAGTCCCCAGAACACAATGGATACCGGCCTGCGCCGGTATGACGAAGTTTTTTGTTTAACGTACATTGATTAGTCTAATGTTGAAAAATATATTTACTGGATTGCCACGCAAACTTAATGTTTGCTCGCAATGACAAGGGTGTTTAAGATTCAAGAATATGAATTTGTGCGGAAGCAATGGATTCCCGCCTGCGCGGGAATGACGGCGTAAAAAAAATCCCCCGATTGGGGGACAGGATTTTTTATTCGGTTGCCTGTATTTCGGCACGAACGGCGGTCAAGGCGCGTGCGCGCTCTTCAATCAGGCCGTTCAGGTTTGCCTTGGTCAATTCGGCGGTATAACCAATCGAATTTGCAAATGCCAATGCATCGCTGTTGCCATGGGTTTTTACCGCAAATCCGCGCAACCCCAAGAATGTTGCACCCGCATAAGAACGCGGATCAATTTTATGCTTTAACCTTTTAAACACATGTATCAGGAAAAACGCACCAATTATTGCCAAAACAGACTTCTTGAAATTTTCAACAACGACACGCTTGACCAGGCGCGCAGTTCCTTCGACCGTTTTTAATACGATATTCCCAGTAAAACCATCGGTCACAACAACCTGGACACGACCGGCACTGATGTCATTACCTTCGACAAAGCCGATATATTCGTATGGCAACTTATCTTTGTTTTCTGTTAAAACCTTGTTCAAATGAACCAGTGTTTCGTTACCCTTGGTTTCTTCGGAACCGATGTTCAAAACACCCAATTTTGGTTTTGGCATGTGGCCAACCACTTCGGCATAAACACTGCCCAGAACGGCAAAATCAAACAAAATTGTTTCATCACACTGAACATTTGCCCCCAAATCCAACACAACCACGCGACTGTCGCCGGCGCCAGATGGCAACATAGTTGTAATCGCAGGACGCGAAATACCGTCAATCGTCTTTAATGCCAATTTTGACAGCGACATCAAAATACCGGTATTGCCCGCACTGATTACCGCGGCAGATTTTCCTTCGCGGACATCTTTTATCGCCATGTACATAGATGTATCCTGGGCATGGCGCAAGACATCCATAACCTTGTCCGTGGGTTTGATGACATTTGGGGCGTGCACAACCTCGCAGTTGCGGGAAACACGTGGATATTTTGCCAACAGGCGACGCAACTTCTTTTCATCACCAAACACGCGAAAGAACACCTTGCTTTCGCCATTTTGATAAAGATATTGATTCATACCGCCCAGAACGGCGTTTGGCCCTTTGTCGCCACCCATGGCATCAATCGAGATTATCTTTTTATCTTCTGACATTGTCTATAAAAAGCAGAAAAGGCATGAACACGCGCTCTGCCCTTTCTGCCAATCCATTTGTTGGTTAAATTATTTTGCACCGCATGCAGGACAAACGTGATGTGGGCGTTTCTTTTCGCCACATGTTTTGCATACACCGCATGGCATTACAGATAATGCATCATGAGAACGGCGCTGTGCGCTGCGTGCTTTACTTGTTTTACTTTTTGGCGTTGCCATTTTGCTATCCTTTTATTTATAACTGTCTTATTCTATTCAAATCGTTACGATTTGCAAGGAAAAGTTTATGTTGTCTGGGAAAACCCAGACAACAATTTTGTTTAGATGTCCAGCAACTGCTGCTGAGCATTACCTTCGCGTGCCAATTTTTCCGCGCGCTGTTCTTCTTTGGCGATTTCGCGAACACGACGCACATAGGCACCTGTGCCGATTGGAATCAAACGACCAACAATCAAATTCTCGTTGATACCAACTAATTTGTCGGTTGCACCAGAAATCGCTGCGTCCACCAGTACTTTTGTCGTCTGCTGGAACGACGCGTTCGAGATAAATGACCGAGATGTCAGAGACGCACGAGTCAAACCAACCAAGACCTGAGAAGCTTCGGCCAGACGACCGCCATCACGTGCTACGCGCGCATTTTCTTCTTCGAAATCAACACGATCCACGACTGCCCCCATCAAGAAGCCCGTGTCACCCGGATTTGTGATTTCCACGCGACGCGTCATTTCACGGATTAAGATTTCAATATGCTTGTCATTGATGGACACACCCTGCAAACGGTAAACCTGCTGAATCTGCTCCACCATAAAGGTCGCCAATGCTTTCTGACCCAAGATGCGCAAAATATCCTGGGGCACTGGATCGCCATCAATCAATTTTTCAGCCTTTTTCACTGTGTCGCCTGTGCGAACCAACAGGTTTGTACCCTTGGGCACAGCATATTCCACAGGTGCGCTGCCATCGGTCGGTTCAATACGAATGATGATTTTAGATTTCGAATCCTCTAATTCAACCGTACCGTCAACCTCGGCCAATAATGCTGGATTTGTAGGACGACGAACCTCAAGCAATTCGTTTACACGTGGCAAACCGCCCGTAATGTCGCCTGTTCGTTTGGCCTGGACAGGGATACGCGCAATAATGTCGCCTGCCTTGATATTGTCGCCATTGGCAACATTCAAGGTCGAATATACTGGCAACAAATATTCTGCGATTTTTTTGCCCCCCAACGAAATCACTTCACCACGCGCATCAACCAATGTGATTGCGGGTTTAAGTGTCTTTTTCGTATTCGTCTTCCAGTTAATAACCTTGCGTGATACGATACCGGTCATAGAGTCGACTTCTTCTTGGAACGATACATTTTCAACCAAATCACAGAAGTTTACAACACCATCTGTTTCAGCAATGATTGTGTTAGAATACGGATCCCATTCTGCAACCTTGGCACCCTTTTCAACGCTGTCACCGTCATTGACAATCAGCATAGCCGCATATGGCAAGCCCTGGCTGAACAATTCTTTACCACCTTCGTCAACAACAGCGATTTTGCCGTTACGCGACAAGACAACAATACGACCTGCGCTGTTCTTAATTGTGCTGACATCAATTAATTTAATGATGCCCGATACAGGAACTTCAATAAAGTGACTGTCTGCACCACCAGCAGCAATACCACCAATGTGGAAGGTACGCAAGGTCAACTGGGTTCCAGGTTCACCAATGGACTGCCCCGCCAAAACACCGACCGCTTCGCCAACATGCACCAGCGCATTGCGTGACAAATCCATACCATAACATTTCGCACACAAACCATCACTGCAACATGTCAGAACACTGCGGACACGGACAGATGGCAATCCAGATTCGTTAATCTTTTTCGCCGCCGCCTTGGTGATAAATTCGCCCGCAGGAACGATAATTTCGTTGTTGTTGGACGGATCTTTGATATCTTCGGCTGCAGTGCGCCCCAGAACAACATCGCCCAATGGAACTGACAAAGTAGAACCGGTATAAACAGGCTTGGCCTCAATCGATTCAGTCGTACCACAATCGTGTTCTGTGATAACCGTATTTTGTGCCAATTCAACCAAACGACGGGTCAAATAACCAGCGTCAGCCGTTTTCAACGCCGTATCCGACATACCTTTACGCGCACCGTGGGTGGATGTAAAGTATTCAGACATGGTCAGACCTTCTTTAAAGTTCGAAATAATTGGAACTTCGATAATCGAACCGTCTGGTTTCTGCATCATACCACGCATACCCGCCAACTGCTGAATCTGACGTTTGGAACCACGGGCACCAGACAACGCCATCATATAGACAGAATTCCAATTGTCACCGGTTGTTTTACCCAGCGCAGCATATGCCATATCACCCAATTTGTCGGTTGTTTTCTGCCACAAGTCAATCAATTTATTGTGACGTTCGCCACCAGACAGCAAACCGTTCTGGTACTGTTCTTCGATTTCTTCGGCGGCTTTTTCAGACTGGGCAATAATATTTTTCTTTTCTGCTGGAATGACGATGTCGTCATAACCGATGGAAATACCACTGCGTGCAGCCTGTTCAAAGCCTGTATTTTTCAAGGCGTCCGCCAATAAAATCATCGCTTTGTCACCACAACGTTCGTATGTTGTTGCCAACAATGCTTTGATTTCTTTTACAGGCATAACTTTGTTCACCAAATCAAATGGCATGTTGTCAGATTTCGGCAATAATTCACCCAAAATCATGCGACCAGCCGTTGTTTTGTATGTTTTGCCGTTGATGCGCGCGATAATTGGTGTGTGCAATGTGATTGCCTTGTTTCCCAGCGCCATCTTGACTTCGTCCATATTGGCAAAACGTGGTGATTTTTCGTCATGTTCGCCATTAATCAGCGAGATATAGTACACACCCAACACCATGTCCTGGGACGGCACAATCATTGGCGCGCCGTTGGCCGGAGACAACACGTTATTTGATGATAACATCAATGTGCGGGCTTCTAATTGGGCCTCCAGGGAAATTGGAACGTGAACAGACATCTGGTCTCCGTCAAAGTCAGCGTTAAATCCAGAACAGACCAACGGATGCAGACGAATTGCCTTGCCTTCTATCAACACTGGTTCAAATGCCAACAAAGACAGACGGTGCAAGGTTGGAGCACGGTTCAACAGAACAGGATGTTCATGGATAACCTTTTCCAGCATTTCCCATACGATATCTTCGCCATTTTCAACCATTTTACGGGCTGTTTTTAATGTATTCGCATAATCACCCGCAAGCAGTCGTGAATAAACAAACGGTTTGAACAATTCTAATGCCATCGTTTTTGGTAAGCCAACCTGGTGCAGTTTCAATGTTGGCCCAGATACGATAACCGAACGACCCGAATAATCCACACGTTTACCCAACATGTTCATACGGAAACGACCCGATTTACCACGCAAAGAATCAGACAAAGATTTCAATGGACGACGGTTCTGAGACACCATTGGACGCGCCTTGTGCCCGTTGTCGAACAAGGAATCAACCGCTTCTTGCAACATACGTTTTTCATTGCGGATAATAATATCTGGGGCGTGCATTTCCATAAAACGTTTCAGACGATTGTTACGAATAATCACACGACGATACAAATCATTCAAATCAGATGCCGCAACATGACCCGCATCCAGGGTCACCAATGGACGCATATCTGGTGGAATAACAGGAATGATATCCGGCATCATCCATGCAGGTTCGGTCTTGGAATCCAAGAATGCTTCGACCAGTTTCAATTGTTTGATAATAGATTTGCGTTTGGATTCGGATTTTGTGTCGACCAATTCAGCACGCAGACGTGTGCGTTCGTCGCCCATGTCCAAGCCAGCGATGATTTCACGTACGCCTTCGGCACCAATACCAACGCGGAATGCATCCGCACCAAATTCTTCGACCGCAGATTGATATTCGTCTTCGCTGATAACATCGTACAGTTTCAGATTTGTTAAACCTGGCTCAATTACAATATAGGCATCGTATGAAATAACCTGTTCCAGTTTCTTTTGTGGCAGGTTATTCAACAATGTCGCAATCTTGCCTTCGCGCAGGAACCATGTGTGTGTAACAGGCATCGCCAATTTAATATGCCCCATGCGTTCGCGACGAACGGACGAGGAACCAACCTCGACCCCGCAGCGTTCACAGACAATACCACGGAACTTGATGCGCTTGTACTTGCCACAGGCACATTCGTAATCCTTGACAGGACCGAAAATCTGCTGACAGAACAAACCTTCTGCTTCTGGCTTCATGGAATGATAGTTAATGGTTTCTGGTTTTTTAACCTCGCCATGGGACCAGGACAGAATTTCTTCGGGGGATGCAATTGTAATGCGCAGGGCATCAAATTGTTCCTTGGTTTCAATTTGTCCAAATATCTTTTGCAACATATTGCTCATTATATTTTGCTCCTTGATAAAATAGTTCTTAGTTGTTAGTGGCGAGTGGTTAGGGTGTGGGTGCCCCCCACACCAATGCTAACAACTAATCTACTTTCTTTGGTGTCATCATCAGCCCCAACCCACGCAATTCGCGTACAAATACGTTGAATGCTTCGGGGGTGCTGGTTTGAATATCGTCACTGCCAGAGATGATGGATTCATACATCTTGTTACGGCCAGCGATATCGTCTGATTTTACCGTCAACATTTCGCGCAACAGGTGGGCGGCACCGTGGGCTTCCAGTGCCCACACCTCCATTTCACCCAAACGTTGACCACCCATGTGGGCTTTACCCGACAATGGCTGTTGTGTGACCAACGAATAGTTACCAATTGAACGCGCGTGAATCTTCTCGTCAACAAAGTGATGCAGTTTCAACATGTACATAACACCAACAGTCACCGGACGGGCAAATTTTTCACCTGTCATACCGTCATACAAGTCAAATTGACCTGTTTCTGGCAAACCTGCCAATTGCAACATGGCACGAATGTCTTCGGGTGTAGCACCGTCAAATGTTGGTGTCGCCATTGGAACGCCGTCACGCAACAAGGCCGCCTGGGCACGAACATCTGTGTCTGTCATTTTTTCCAGTTTATCCGCAACTTCTTTGCCGTAAACCTTGCCCATGATGCTGCGCAAATCGTCTGTGACCGCACGTTTGGCACGAACTTCATCCAAAACCTTGCCAATCTGGGCCCCCAATGTGCGAGCCGCCATACCAAGGTGAGTTTCCAAAATCTGGCCAATGTTCATACGAGATGGCACACCCAACGGATTCAACACAATGTCAACAGGTGTCCCGTCGGCCAAGTGTGGCATATCTTCGACAGGGACAACTTTGGATACAATACCCTTGTTCCCGTGGCGCCCTGCCATTTTGTCCCCCGGTTGCAATTTCATTTTATGCGCGATGTAAACTTTTACTTCTTTTAATACACCTGCATTCAAAGAATTGCTCTCGGTTGCCTTGGCAACTTCGGCATCAGCCTTGTCGTTCAACTTTTTCAGTTTGACGGTATGCTGTTCAAGCAATTCGTCAATCTTACCTTGCGCTTCTTTGTTTTTAACAACCAGCTTCTTAACATCTGCCGCACGGATGCCTTCGAATACCTCGCTGGTCAGTTTTTTGCCTATGAATGGTTTCAAACTGCCACCGCCTGCTTCGATAACCATATTTTCCGCAATCTGGAACACCTGATCAGCAAAGCCTTTTTCGATAATAGCAACCTCTTCTTCGCGGTCTTTGTTAATCTTTTCGATTTTTTGCAGTTCAATCATCTGGGTGCGTTCGTCTTTCTTGACACCATGACGGGTCAAAACATTCACACCGATAACTGTACCTTCTTCGTTTGGACCAACACGCAAAGATGTATCTTTGACATTTAAAGCCTTTTCACCAAAGATGTTGCGCAACAACGCCTCTTCTGGGGTCAATAAGGTTTCAGATTTTGGTGTCACACGACCAACCAAAATGTCACCCTGTTTTACACGTGCACCAACATAGATGATACCAGATTCGTCCAGGTTCTTTAACGCTTCTTCGCCAACATTCGGGATATCTCGGGTCAAGGATTCTGGGCCCAATTGGGTATCGCGAACCTTGAATTCCTTTTCAACGATTTTTACAGATGTAAACACATCGTCGCGTGAAATCTTTTCAGAAATCACAATAGCGTCTTCATAGTTGTATCCACGCCATGGCATAAACGCAATCAAAACATTGCGACCCAACGCCAATTCACCATAGTTCATAGAAGAACCGTCGGCAATAATGTCGCCCGCAGAAATACGGTCGCCTACTTTCACCAATGGTTTTTGGTGAATGATGGTTTCACTGTTGGAACGTTCGAATTTTTCCAGGTTATAAATATCTACACCTGTCACAACGTTGCGACTGTTCATACACTTTACCACGATACGGTTTGCATCAACAGATTCAACGATACCACTGTGCTTTGCAACCTTGCCAGTGCGAGAGTCACGCGCCACTTCGCGTTCAATGCCGGTACCAACCAATGGTGCCTGAACACGCAACAGTGGAACCGCCTGACGCTGCATGTTTGAACCCATCAAAGCACGGTTCGCGTCGTCATTTTCAACGAACGGGATCAGACCTGTCGCAATTGATACCACCTGACGCGGTTCAACGTCCATCAAGTCAATTTCTTCTTTGGCAACCATGGTAAATTCACCATCAACGCGCGCCGTTACTGTATCTTCGGCCAGGACACCGTCTTTGGTTGTTGGGGTATTACCCTGGGCGATTTTATGACCCAATTCTTCGTCCGCTGTCAGATAGACCATTTTGTCTGTAATTTTACCATTTTCAACAACATAGTATGGTGTTTCAATAAACCCATATGGATTTACACGCGCATATGATGACAAATGGTTAATCAAACCAATATTTGCACCTTCGGGTGTATGAATTGGACACAGACGACCATAGTGCGTTGGATGAACGTCGCGGACATCGATGCCGGCGCGATCACGATTCAAACCACCAGGTCCCAAGGCCGAAATACGACGCTTGTGTTCCAGTTCAGACAATGGATTGTATGCGTCCATAAACTGAGACAACTGGGATGTACCCAAGAATTCAGACACCAAAGACATCAATGGTTTTACATTGATAACATCCTGGGGTTGCATATTGGCAATATTTGGACTGGATAATGCCTCGCGCACCAGACGTTCAATACGAACCATACCTGTGCGGAAATTCTGTTCCAGCAATTCACCAACTGTGCGAACACGACGATTTGACAAATTGTCAATGTCATCAACTGTGTCTTTGCGGTCAATGATATTTGTTAATGTTTTCAGTACCGCCAGGAAGTCTCCCTTGGTCAACAGACGTTCGTCTTCTGGCTTTTTACCAGAATCAATTTTCAAACGTTTGTTCATCTTGAAACGACCAACCGCAGACAAATCATAGTACGCAGGTTCAAAACCCTGGCGCATGAACAGATTTATCGCAGCTTCCAGCGTTGGACGTTCGCCCGGACGGATGATGTTATAGATTTCAATCAATGCTTCTTCGCGATTTGTTGTTTTATCCGCCAACAATGTATTGCGCATATGTGCGCTGATTGTGGCATTATCAACAGAAATCAGGCTGATTTCTTTGATGTTCATTTTGTCCAAATCGTTCAAAACTTCTTCGGTGATTTCTGTGCCGGATGGGAATACAACCCCGTCACCAGACATGACTGGGTCAAACAGATATTCGCCAATCAAAGATTCTGGCATAATGCCGAATTCCTTGGATTCCAGCAATTTTTTCATACGTTTGCCATTCAAACGATCACCCTTGCTTGCCATAACCTTTTTATCTTTTGGGCTAATCAGGTCATAGTTCAAACGATATTTATCCAGACCATCAAAGTCAGACGTGACGCCTGTCCACAACTTACCATCAAATTTTAATCCAATGCGGTTATAGAATGTCCCCAGAATTTCTGTGTCGGACATACCACGAATTGTTGGTTTACGGGGGTCCGCAATCCATTTCTTTTCGTCTTCGGCCGCTGGCAGACAACGCAACAGAACAGTTGCAGGAACCTTGCGGCGGCGGTCGATGCGAACATAGATGACACCCTTGGATTCTTCAAAGTCAATCCAGGAACCGTGTTCTGGGATGATACGCGCTGTGTATGTGATTGGATTACCCGCAACCTTGGATTCTTTGGTTGTTGCAAACACAACACCCTGGGCGCGATGCATCTGGGACACAATAACACGTTCAACCCCCGATGCGATAAAACTGCCGCGTTCAGTCATCAACGGCACTTCGCCCATAAATATTTCTTGTTCTTTGATATCACGCAGGTTTTTTTTACCATCATCTGCGACATCCCATAAAATCAATCTCAGCTTCAATCTTAACTTGCTGGAATATGTCATATTGCGCAACATGCATTCTTTCACATTATACACAGGTTCGTCCAATGTATATTCAATAAATTCCAGGTCGGCAATGCCGGCATAGTCTTTGATTGGGAACATGGATGAGAATACATTTTGCAGCCCCATGTTTTTACGTGATTCAGGGGCGACATCCTTTTGCAAGAAGTCTTTGTACGAATTATATTGGATTTCTACTAAATCAGGAAGCGGAGTTTGCAAAAAACTTTTACCAAAAGATTTTCTTAGTTTCTGGATAACTGCCATCGGTTTTAATCCTTTTTTTTTGTGCGTTTTGCAAACGATTGCGACATCTGTATGTCGCGGTTTTTTGTATTTTACGCCTTTGTGCCCGTATGGGATTTTCATCCCACACGGGCGGCGTTTTGTCACATTTTTATATGACTTGTAATAAGAACCATCGGTTCAATCGGTCGAATTATTTCAATTCAACTTTTGCACCAGCGGCTTCTAATGCAGCCTTCAATTTTTCGGCTTCATCTTTTGCCATGGCTTCTTTTACTGTCTTTGGAGCAGAATCAACCAATGCTTTTGCTTCTGTCAAGCCCAAGCCTGTGGCTTCTTTCACTGCCTTGATAACAGCCAATTTGTTTGCGCCAACTTCTGCCAAGATAACGTCAAATTCTGACTTTTCTTCGGCGGCAGCCGCAACTGGGCCAGCAGCAACTGCAACTGCTGCAGCCGCGCTAACGCCCCATGTTTCTTCCAATGCTTTGGACAATTCAACTGCTTCCAAAACACTCAATTTTGACAATTCTTCAACTAATTTCTGAATGTCTGCCATTTTTTTACTCCTAATTTTTGTTTTAGGTCAGAATAAAATATTCTGATTTTATTGTTCTTTTTTTCCATACTCTGCCGAAACACGGGCCAAGCGCGATGCAGGTTCGACCAAAATACGCGCGATAGTGCCACGGATTTCCAACAGGGAAGGAAGCTTGGATAATTGCATAACGCCGTCTGTGTCCAGAACGCCCGCATCCATTTTACCACCGACAATTGTCAAATTTGGGTGTTCACCCGCAAATTTTGCCAATACTTTGGTGACCGCCAAACCGTCTGTTGCAACAGCAACCGCAGTTGGACGTTTCAACATGTCAGATACAGGTTCGAAATCGGTGTCTTTTAACGCCAATTTCATCAAACGGTTTTTGACAACTTTGAACAAAGAAACCACCGGACGCAATTCATTACGCAGGGCTTCGAATTCTTTTACTGTCAAACCATGGTTTTCAATGATGAAAACACCGTTTGCGTCTTTCAGGGACGACTGCAACGCTGAAATCAAATCTGATTTTTCTTCGCGTCTCATCTATTTTTCCTTCAAGCTTCTGTTTTTGTTAACTTTCCATCCGAGTTTCCCCGGGATGGGGCTTCGTTCCTGCCCCAAAGAATTTTTTCTTTGTCTATGATGGAAATTAAGTGTCGCCACACCATCAGTCACGGACAGAAATCTGTTTGTGCGACGGGAATTCCCGTCGCAACGAATTATTTTGCTTCGACTCTCAGACCTGGGCCCTGGGTTGTCGCAACGGACACGCCCAAGATATACTGCCCCTTGGCAGCAGCAGGTTTAACCTTTTTCAATTGCTCAATCAAAGCATTCGCATTTTCAACCAATTTGTCGGTTGCAAATGACATTTTGCCAATACCAGCGTGGATGATACCTTTCTTTTCAGCACGATATTCAATTTGGCCCGCTTTGGCGGTCGCAACCGCTTCGGCAACATTGTTCGTAACCGTACCCAATTTTGGATTTGGCATTAAACCCTTTGGCCCCAATACACGTGCGATTTTTGACATTTTTGGCATCATGTCTGGTGTCGCAATTACACGATCAAAGTTGATATTACCGGCTGCAACTGAATCAATCAATTCTGTACCACCAACAACATCTGCACCAGCCTTTTTCGCTTCGTCCGTTGCATTTTCTGTGAACACAGCAACGCGTACGGATTTACCTGTACCGTTTGGCAAGGACAACATGCCACGAATGTTCTGGTCGGCTTTGGTCACATCAATACCCAAACGAACCGCAATTTCTAATGTTTCATCAAATTTCTTGGATGTATATTCACGCAAAGCATCAATCGCTTCGGCCAAGGAATACACTTTGTCTGTATCCAAATTTTTCCAAGTTTGCTGTCTTTTTGTCAGTTTCATGATATTACTCCTCTACCTTTACGCCCATAGAACGACACTGACCCGCAACGATATTCATAGCAGATTCAATGGAGGAGCAATTCAAATCTGGCATTTTTGCTTCGGCAATTTCTTTGATTTGCGCCTGAGACAATGTGCCAACAAATTCACGACCAGGTTTATGGGAACCGATTTTCAGTTTTAACGCTTTTTTGATATAATATGACACAGGTGGCAATTTCATAATAAATTCAAAACTGCGATCTGTATAAACAGTGATGATACATGGAATTGGCATTCCAGGTTCTTTGTCAGCTGTTCTGTCGTTAAACTGTTTGCAGAATTCCGCGATGTTCACACCATTGGCACCCAAGATTGGCCCAACCGGTGGCGCAGGATTCGCCTGTTTTGCAGGGACGACCAATTTGACCAATCCCTTGACTTCTTTCTTTGCCATTTTTCACTCCGTTTTTTTTCGTTTGTGTTGTGGTACGATATGGCGTATCTACCACGGCCCCTGTGATTTTACCGAATAATTTTCAGAAAACCACAAAAAACTTATACTCGTTCGACCTGACTAAATTCCAGCTCCATACTGGTTTCACGACCAAACACCAGAACAGTCACAGTCATTTTTTGTTTTACATTGTCAACCTCGGACGCGATGCCGTTAAAGCCAGTAAATGGCCCATCAACAACATGCACTTCTTGCCCTACTTCGTATTTTACATCCTCGGCAACAATTGCACCTTCTTCAACCTGTTTCATAAGACGGTGAGCCTCGGCCTCGCTGACGGCGATAGGTTTGTTTTTCGCCCCCAAGAACATTACAACCTGGGGAATCTGCTTTACCAATGTAAATGTTTCATTGTTCATAATCATCTGAACAACTATATACCCCGGAAAGAACTTGCGTTCTGCCTTGACGCGTTTGCCCGCCTTGATTTCTGTAACTTCGCGCGTTGGAACCATAATTTCACCAAACAACGCATTCAAACGACGTTTATCAATTTGTTCGCGCAAGCCGCGTGCAACTTTATCTTCGCACCCGGTATGAACATTCACGACGAACCACTGCATTTTTTCATCCATTCCTGTGTCCTTTGCCTGATTAGAAAATCCACCCAACAATTGCGTTCAAAATGCTGTCCACCACAAAGAAGAACAACGCCGCAAGCCCAGAAAACACCAGAATCATGATTGTTGCACGTACACAAGTATCGCGCGATGGCCACACAATCTTGAACCATTCGCTGCGAACCGACTTAAAAAAATCCAGTATTTTCTTCATAAGAATCTGCCTGTAATTACATATATTTTTTGCAACCGTACAGCACCCAAAAAAACACAAAACATTTGCGCTTTTGAATTTGGCAGGGGCAGAAGGAATCGAACCCTCATCCGCGGTTTTGGAGACCGATATTCTACCGTTGAACTATGCCCCTGTGCGCCGCTTGATGCACCACTTGCCACCATACAGCCTGCGACAGAATAGCACACCAGCGCAAAAAATCAAGTGGAAATATTATAATATTTTTTAACATTCTGTGCAAGGGCTAAATCGTGCGTTTTTTTAACAAAAATATTTTGTTGGCGGAACAAATAGTTTTTTCTTGCATATATTATCATTTTTTTTCTACAATCATCGTAATGAAGGGAGAGAAAATCGTGCGAAACCGCATAGAACCGCCAACTTTGTTGTCCAGAATAATGTCGTTTGTTTTGGCTGCGACGATGGTTGTGCTGGTCACATTAATAGTAACTGCGTACAAGATGTTTCCGCTGAATCGCCCCCAAGTGTTCTTTTTAACAACAACTATTCGCGACGACCAGAACGTTCGTTTAATAGAGATGCAACCAAAAAGCGAAAATTTAGACAGGTACACCAAGGCTTTTGTGCGCGAATATATACGACACAGAAATGAAATATTCCAAAACCCGAACGCAATGCACCAAAAATGGAACAGTGACGATGGTGCAGTTCGCATTATGTCAACAGACCGGGTTTATGCAGATTTTGCCGATACCGCTATGTTCAATGCGATTATGGCAGAAAACCCCAAATTCAATTGCCTGGTAAACTTTGGAGGTGCGCCTATGTACCTGGCATCAGAAGATGCATATCAGGTAAAATTTCGTTATTTTTGTTCCAATAGTACTGGACAGACAACACCAAAAGATTATACAATCAAGTTGAAATTGGACACAGAAAACAACACTCGGATAAAATGGAGCGACCGGATTGACAACCCGTTGGGGTTACGTGTATCGGAATATCAAATTGTATCTGATAACGGCGACCCGCTAAACACCGGTTTTCTGAACAGATAAAAACATATGAAATATGGGAAGGATTGGTATGACATTTGCAAAGTTTTTGAAATTAAACATATCTGTTTTTTGTCTGACGGGAATATTGACATTGCCCGCATACGCAGAAGTATATGGCGTTCAAAACGCATGGGATAATCCAACCGCAAATATGGCCGCCGGCAGCATTAAACCGGGGTATGCCCAGTTGGCTTGGTCATCGGGGGCGGTTTTGCCAATCAAACTGCGTAATGGCATGGTGACGATGATTAACCTGCCAAATGGTGAACAAATTGCGGATGCGGTTGTGGGAAATGATCAATTGTTCAAATTCCAAGGGACCCAAGGCGACCGCACAATGTTTATTTCACCGGTCGGTTCAAACCAAGGATCTGATACAAACATGATTGTGACAGGGCAATCAGGCAACAAGTATGTTTTCTATTTACGCAGCGAACCGTCCAATTCCAGCGAAATTACATATTCTCAGGTTGATGTAGTATTGGATGGTGATGGTGTGTTGCCAACTGCGGTATCAGCGGCGCCGGCATCAGGTGGTGCGAAGTCTATTTTTCAGAAAAACACCACGACACAGACATCTGTTGTTGGCACAGACGGCGAGGATTACGGCTGGATTAAATCGATGAAGATTGACCCATCTGAATTTAGATTTGATTTGGATATATTTGTTCCAAACCCAGACGATTATGTAATTGCACCCGAACGCGTATGGCGCGACCGCATATTTACATACATTGATTTTGGGGACAAAGTTATCGCAATGACCCAGCGACCTGTGGTATCGCTGTTGGTCGAGGGCGGCGAATCTCCAGTTGGGTTCCGCACAGATGGTGAAGATGGTCGCCTGCTGATTGTCGAGGCTGTGGGCGATATGGTTTTACGCAGCGGGCAAAGAATCGTATGTATTAAAAAACGCGAAAAACCATTTTTGATTGCGGATACGGCATCTGTTATGGCCCTGGCTGAGGCGAATGTCGCACAAAGCATGATATCGGGACAATCGCTAAATAATGTTGCATATACAGACAGTCTGAGTGCGATGAACATGGGTATGAGTTATACAGGTTCCCCCGTATTTGTCGGTGGTTCCCAAACAACAAGCCCTGTAACAGGTGCTGGATACTATATGCCAGCAGGTGTCGCCATGCCACAGACAACCAATTATCAATCCAGCAGTGTGGTGAATATGTTGCCCGCCCAACGCAATACAGCTGGTGCATATTTACCCCAGACAAATATTCCTTTGATTTCCAGTAATCAGGTCGGGGTTGCGATTGAATTAAAATCGGATACTTCTGTTGATGCTTTGGATAAATATTGGGCGACTTTGCTGGCAAAATTCAGTGGCGAGGATGGACGGGGATTATTGACCCCATATCAAGACATGGTGTTCTATACAGTTGATGCACAGGGAGTTGGCGAATTAGGCGCAACATCTTCGGCGGCGCGTCAATATCGTTTGCGGCTTGGGCCATTGGCTGATATAGACACAGCGCAATCGCTGTGCGATAAAATACTGAAATTCAGCGGGACCAGTTGCAGTGTAATCAGAATGCAATAGAAATAATGGGGCTGGGGGATGAGCAAACTGAAAGATCAATTTTCAGACATGCGGGAAAGCACACCAAAGAATACTCAGTGGTTGCTGATGCTGGTGGCGTTTGTGCTGGTCGTGATTTTGTTGACTTTGCTGTTAAGTGGCAGCACCAAAAAGAAGCAAGAAGATATTTCAAAAACAGACCAGGCACCAGCCGAGTTAAAAATATCTCTGGATACTGTGAACTGGGCTGATGTGTTGGTGGGCGACAAAAAGACCCAGACAATCAAGGTGTTTGCCACAACACCAGTTAAGATAACCAGTGTCGATTATGATAAAAGTATTACCAGTTTGTATGTTAGTACTGGGTGTGACAGGATGGGGCAAATTAATGCAAATCTAGCATGCAGAATCGAGCTGAGTTATGAACCAACTGTGGCGGCTGGGGTTATGACCGTGCCTTTGTTTATTGATTGGCATGTGGCTGATGAAACGGATGCCATGACACAAACCGACAAGATTGTTCTGATTTTGGGGGCCCAGGCACCAAAAATTGAAAATAAACCAATCGTATTGCCCAAGCCTGAACCGGAACCCGAACCAGAACCCGAACCCGAACCAATAAACAGGGAACAAGAAATTATGCAAGAGGTTGAGGCACTCGCACCACCGGTGACATTGTATGAATCGGGAATCTTGGAACCCCAGCCGGAACCAAAAACTTTTGATATTCCTGATGGATGTTCGAGCTTTACATTTCCTGCATATGGACATTCTGGCCAGCAAATTGGCTGGATTAAGCCAAATGCGGGTATTTATGACTATCATCCGTTTTCCGATATAACCTGCTCTAATCCGACGGGGGTATATAACCCTGATACAGGGGTGATAACTGATATGAATGGCAGAAAAATCGGAACCGACGCTGATCATATTGGCTATTCTGTTATCAGCAGCGGCGAAATGCCCCAACTGAGTAATGCGCCCGTATTCAAAAAGGTTAATCGCGCACAACAATTGGATGATGTTTCGAATATTACAAGCGGTTCCGCACGGCGTTATGGTGTTGAAGATGGCGGTTTCAGCAATGTGCTTATCCCCGCCACTGAAAAGAAAGTGCTGCGCGGCACTTCGGGTGATAAAGTTGTTGCATCACAGCCATACGATCGTCGTTTTGTGTTGCGTCAATATAAACCAATTCCTGCGACAATTGTGTCCGAGGTGCGCGCAGATGCCAGTGTATACGAAACTGGTAAGCCTTTGCCAGTGCGCGCAACGGTTGATCGTAATGTATTCTCGGATGACGGCAGAAATATCATCATCCCAACAGGGACATTGATGTTAGGGTATGTAACGGGTGATTTGCCAGGGCCATACAAGGCAATTGGACGTATGCAAATAAACTGGTATCAATTTATTCGTCCAGACGGTGTTGAATTTAATTTTAAAGAGTCTGCCAAACAACCTTTTGCAGGTGACGCCCAGGGGCGTGTTGGTGTGCCGGGTCGTGGCAGCACGGATTACATGGAACAGTTTATTATGCCGATGCTGACAGCGGTTGTACCAGCGGCGGTAAATTTGATTGCGCCGGTGTCGGATGCGTTTGTTAACCAAATTGATTTGGATAACAATACCGTTGTGCAAAGCGGAACCGTGCGTTCGTCCGAATTGGCGAAAAATGAAATTATTACCGCATGGAACCAGGTGGCACAAAAACTGTTGGTCGATATGATGGACAACACGGTTCCTCCGTTTACGATTGCGGCGGGTACACGCATAACCGTTTATTCACCCCAAGATTTGATTGTCGTATGCCCAGATGGCGGCAAAAGTTGCAATATGGAAAAATATTATACGGAATCTATTGAAAACCAGGAGCGATTTGATTACACAAGCGCTGCCAAACCTAAAGTTGATAGAACTGGCGACGACTGGATTGGACAGGCGCGTTCATTCAATTTGGCAAAATATTGTGGCTCATATGAAAACGGGAAACTGAAACTGACAGAAGAAGAGTACAGGGAAATATCAGAATTGGGATACAGTTACAGTACAGTTTTGGCATATTGCCAATCAAACCAATACCAGGCAATTAATATGGCGAAACAGCAGGTATATTCAGCCAGCCAACAGGAAGCCTACCAAGAAACATACGGAACAGCTGATTATCGTAACGATGAACAAACCAAGGCATATAATGAACAGGTGTTGGGGCTGACATATAATGAAGATGGTTCTATACAAAATCCATTTAACGCACCTGCGTCAGCCCAGTCCGATGTACCGGCCACCACTGTGCTGACATGTGAAGATGGGGTGACACCACCAGATGCGAACGGATGCTGTCCGGGCGAGATATACACCGATATGGGCGAACAAGGGTTTAATTGTTGCCCCGAGGCTGGTGGTGATTGTTTCCCGCCGATACTATAAAAAATCCCCCGGGTGGGGGATTTTTTAGTGGTTAGTGTAAGTGCAAGTGGCTAGTGGCGGAATCCCACTGCGCCAAGGCTTCGTGGGACAAGTGCATTAATTGTTCATTGCTCTTTGCGCGCACAAATAACAAAGATTTTCATTACCTGGGTCCCGCGGTCTAGCCGCGGGATGACAATTTTTAGTGTTTAGTGTAAGTGGTTAGTGGTTAGTGAGTGTTTTAATTGCTCTTTGCGCTGTGCGCGCATAACCTGCCCCCCGTGTGGGGCGGGACAGTTTTACTTGACCCGCCATGCGGGTCTTTAGTAAAACTTGGGTGGGGGCAAATATGACAAAA
>JAWPOG010000010.1:0-7970 GCA_033345155.1 Alphaproteobacteria bacterium
AGAGCAATTAAAGTACTTGTCATTCCGGTGTTTGACACCGGGACCCAGGTTATGCGCGCAAAGCGCGCACAAATAATAAGGATTTTATGACCTGGGTCCCGTGGTCATCCATCTGCGCTTCGCTGCGCCGAGACAAGAGCCCCGGAATGACAAGAAAAACACAAAGTCACCTTTGGCGTATGTTATGCGTGGGGTATACCACCCGTCCCCGTGTTTGTGGGGTTATTTTAGTTTTTTTGTCCATTCATTGTCGGGAAAGTTTAACTTTAACATTTCGCTATATCCATGCGCCTGGGCGGGCAGGCCGATTGCGGTATAAGCCTCGGTCAGGCGATACAGAGCCTCGGGTGTCATGGCGGTGTCCTGGGCATCGCGGACAACAGTTTGTAATTGGTTTATAGCGCTGGGCCAATTTTCAATCCGCATATCGTTGCGGGCGGAATACATAACCTTGCCCGCGATATAATTTTTCAAAATGTTTATTTTATTTTCCGCATTTTTTGCGTAGTCGGTTTTTGGAAACCGTTTGACAAGTGTTTGGAATTGCGTCAATGCGTACGCGGACATTCCCGGTTCGCGGCGGACGTCGCTGACCTGGCGATAATAGCACATGCCGCGCAGGTACATTACGTATGGAACATCGCGGTGGCCGGGATGGAAACGCATAAATCTGTCGGTTGCTAGCAATGCGCCCGCAAAATCGCCGTCCATATAGTGGGAATATGCCGCCATTATCAAGGCATCTGGTGCCCATGTGCTGGCCGGATGCTGGGTTTCGGCACGCAGAAATTCCATGGCGGCTGTTTCATAATTTTCATCGTTAAATTCCGCATAGGCATTTGCATATATTTCGGGCAGTGTTTGTTCCGTGGTGATTTCAGTGTCTGTGCCAGCGCAACCAGCCAACATTGCCAGTATTCCAATTAATGTGATTTGCTTTTTCATGTCTTTTTATTCCTGTCTTGATTTTTTATTGCTGATGGCAGTATAATCGAAAACATGAAATTGGGCAAACATATTTTTGGTGTTGGTGCTATGACTGGTATCAGTCGTGTGTTCGGCTTTGTACGTGACATGTTGATTGCGCGCGTGCTGGGGGCGGGGCGGTTGTCGGATATTTTCTTGGCCGCATTCAAATTGCCGAATTTGTTTCGTGATTTGTTGGGCGAGGGCGCATTGTCTGCTATCTTTATTCCAATGTATGCGGATTCTAAACGTGACGAATCGTTGGCGCGTAATGTGTTTTCGTGGTTGATGGTTGTGTTGCTGGGGATAACAATACTGTTCGAGATATTTATGCCACTGGTTATTTGGGTGTTGGCGCCGGGGTTTGATGCTGTGCCAGGTAAGATGGAGGCGACAGTCACCGTTTCACGTATAATGTTTGTCTATGTTATTTTTGTGTGTGGGGCGGCATTTTTGTCCGCGATATTAAATGCGTTCTCGCGTTTTTTGTTGGCGGCGTTTATGCCAGTATTGTTGAATATTATGCTGATTGGGGCGTTGCTGGTTGCGATGATGTGGGGGACAGAAAATGTTCTGTATTTGATGGGCGCAACGGTCGTTTTGTCTGGGGTAATTCAATTCGGGATTTTGTGGGGGCGGATTCGTAGACGGCATTTTGGACTGCGGTTGGTTGTGCCACGATGGACGCCTGGTATTAAGAATTTGTTCAAGCGGCTGGGGGTCAGTATCATAGGCAGCGGTTTTTATCAGATTACTATTATTGTGGGGACTTTGGTTGCCAGTTTTCAAAGTGGGGCGGTGTCGTGGTTGTACTATTCCGACAGAATTGTTCAGTTGCCGTTCGCGATGATTGGGTTGGCTGTGGGGACTGTGCTGATGTCGTCAATTTCAAATGCGTTGGCAGAAAATAATATGCGCAGTGTGTACATTCAACAAAATTCTTCGATGCGGAAATCGTTGATGTTGATTTTGCCGTGTGTGGTTGGATTAGAAGTGCTGGCCCATCCGATAATTAAATATTTGTTCCAGTATGGTGCGTGGTCGGCGGAATCTACTTATGCAGTGGCGGTGGCGATTATGATTCAGGCATTGGTGTTGCCGGCAATGCTGGTTAGTCAAATTTACAGCAAGACATTGTATGCTTCCCAGGATGTAAAAACACCTGTACGGACCAGTATGGTATCGTTGGCGGTGGCGGCAGTATTGTATGTTGCTCTGTTCCCGATTGTGGGTTATTTGGCGATACCGATTGGGATTGTTGTCAGCGGATATCTGAAAAATTATTTGCTGGCACGTGCGTGCAGGAAGCGGGGGCTTAGCCGTTGTGATGGTCGGACTGTACGGGCTGTTGTGGCATTCGGATTGTGGGCGACCATACTGGGGTTGATAATGTCGCGCTTTGCGGTTGACAGTATTTGGATGTTGGGGGTAATGATCATAGGATATGGGGTGTTGTATTTGCCGATTGCGTGGGTGATTGACAGGCGAATTAAATAGTTGCAAAATAAATTTGAAACGGGACTTGATTTGTGATAAAATATAAATCATGAAGGAATGTAAGGAGTCCCAAATCATGAAAAAAATTGTTTCCTTGGCGGTTTTAACTGCAATGTTGGCTGGTTGTGCGGATTTAAGTACAACTGGTGATAATACAAGTTATGGGGATGGGTTAACTGAAGAAACTTTGGTAACAACGACATCGACACAAAGTTTGAACGATTCTTATTTGTTGGCCGCAGCGCCAAAGTATTATATTGGTACTGCGTACAAAGTTGATGATGTTCAATATATCCCTGTGGAAGATATGACATATAATCAGGTTGGTGTTGTGGGGATTATTCCAACAGAATTAAATGGTACTAAGACAAGTAATGGGGAAGTGTTTGATGTAAATCAGATGGTTGCGACCAGTAAGACTTTGCCATTGCCAACAATTGCACGTGTGACAAATTTGGATAATGGGCAGTCAACGGTGGTGCGCGTAAATAATCGTGGGCCTTTTGTGAATACTCGTTTGATGGATATCTCGCCAGCAGCAGCCCAGAAAATTGGTTTAAATGGACAGGGCAAGGTTCAGATTCAGGTTTTGTCAGCGCCATCTATGGCAGTAAAAAATGCTACATTGGGTACAACAGCGCCTGTCGTAGTAGAGGAAACCGCAGTTGTTGCTCAGACTCAGACACAGCCAGCCCTGGTTGAACCACAGCCCGAGCAGACGGCGACTCAACCGGTTGTAACTGCGCAACAGCCAGCCCAAGTGGCGCAACCAGTTGCAGCTGCGCCAGTTTTTGGTGATTACAGTGTACAGGTTGCCGCGTTCTATGCCCAGGATAGTGCAGATTCTTTGGCGCAACGTATGAAAACATATGGTGATGCGGTTGTTGTTAACGAAGGCGATATGTTTAAAGTTCGTATCATTAATTTGGATGCCGGACAGGCACGTAGTGTGATTGATGCCTTGCGTAATAACGAAGGTATGGCACCAGGGTTATTAAAGGATGGTCGTTGGATTAATGCAGACAGCATTTAAATAAAAATCCCTCAAACGGGGGATTTTTTTATGTGTGTATAAAAAAATAAAAATCTAAAAAGTTTGTTATCTTAATCCCTTGGCACGACAGCATGCGGATGCCGCAGCCTTCCAATTAGAATATTCGTTGGTTGGGTTGCGCAGGTCGCGCCATGGTTGCCATGTTGTGCAAATGCTTTGCGAGTCGTTATCTACAGTGCATTTCACATATCGACGCAAGGAACATGTTTGGTTGGATGTGTCGCCGGTGTCTGTAGTGCATTTCACGACAACATTTTGGTTCTTTGTTTCGCCCCTGCCCAGTTCTTTGGATGACAAGACTTGGTATGCAGCGGCGCCGTATGATGTTGTAATAATTAATGTTAATGACAATAGCAATTTTTTCATGCCGTTCCCCCTGCTTGATTATATTATAAGTATTTGTCGCAAAAAAAACAACAGGAATAAATCATAAAGAAAACACCCCGGTTGGGGTGTTTGCTCTTAATGTGCTGTTGCCTGTTGGAATAATTCTGTGGCTTTGACCTTTTTTTCTTTGGTTTTTACGTGTGTCAACATGGCATCCAACGCTTTGCGTTCGAACAGCATGCCACGTAACATAGCCAAAGCATTTTGATTTTTGTTATAAAATTCAAACACTTGTTTTGGGTCTGGATAGCGCGCAGCTTCGGACCAAATGGCCTGTTGCATATCTTCGCGGGTTATTTCTACCTTGTTTTGGGTACCCCATTCAGCCAATATCAAGCCCAGTTTGACGCGACGTTCGGCATCTTTGCGTTCTTGTTTTTCGTCCCATTTGTGATTGCATTTTTTATCTTGGCAATGCGCATGAGAACGGTCGAATTCATTTTTTGCAATTCCTAATTCTTGGGCTACTAAGCTTTCTGGTAAATCTAATTTGATTTTGTCGGCCAATATGTTCAGTAATTCGTTACGCATTTCTTGTTGAGCGACATCTTGGTATTGTTCTGACAAGATGCTGCGAATGTGTGTTTTAAGTGCGTCCAGAGATTTTTGGCCAACCTGTTTTGCTAGTTCGTCATTTAATTCCGGCAAGATATGTTTGCGGATTTCATGGATTTCAACTGCAAAGCGGGCATCTTGGCCTGCCAGGTTTTCCGCATGATAGTCAGTTGGGAATTTAACTTGTACATCAAATTTGTCGCCGGTTTTGTGACCGATAATCTGGTCTTCGAAACCTGGGATAAATGCCCCAGAACCCAAAATCAGGTGATGTTTTTTTGCTTCGCCACCCTCAAACGCAGTGTCGCCAACAAAGCCTTTGAAATCAATAACCGCGACGTCGCCATTCGCTGCCTTGTACTTGTCATTTTGTTTTTCGGCGATGCTGCGAGATTTGCGGATGTTTTCCAGTGCGGTTTCAACTTCTTTCTCGTCCAGGTCGGCCGTTTTCTTGGTTACTGTGAATTTTTCTAAATCGAATGCGGGTAATGTAGGCAAAATATCAAATTCCAATGTGTATTCAACATCTTTGCCAATTTCCCAGTTTGCCAGGTCTGCCTTGGGGGCGCCCGCTAGGCGAATTTTTTTGTTTTGGATATAATCGTTCAGGTCTGCGTTCATCAGGTTGTCTATTGCTTCGTTATATGCTGATGCATTGTATTTTTGACGCAAAATTGACAAAGGTACTTTGCCTGTGCGGAAGCCGGGCATTTTAATTTTTTTCCCGTTTTCAAGTAAAATTTTATCCGCCACTTTTTGCAGTTCAGCTGCAGAAATCGATCCTGTGACAGAATAGCGTAAATCTTTAATTTTTTCTTTTGTGAACATATGTTTCCCCTATTATAATAATGCAATTGCTGTGTGATTATACATGCTTTTTTGATGAAAGCAATAATAAAATCCCGTCCTGTGTGATTTTGTATGGCGTGTTGAGAAGTACTTGTTTTTGATTGATTTCAGTGTTGAAAAATGAGAGAATCAGTATAAAATATAATCTCGTTTAAGATAGGAGTTGATTTATGTCAGCAAAGACAGTTAATGATGTTGTTGCATTATGTAAACGTCGTGGGTTTATTTTTACAGGTTCTGAAATCTATGGTGGCCTGGGTGGTGCATATGACTATGGGCCGTATGGTGTTGAGTTGATGAAGAATATTCGCGACGCTTGGTGGAATTCTATGGTTTATTCGCGTGATGACATCGAAGGGTTGGATGCAGCGCTGATTACAAATCGTTTGATGTGGAAATATTCTGGGCATGAATCGGGTTTTTCAGATCCATTGGTTGAATGTAAAAAATGCGGCACACGCATGCGTCAGGATAAAATGAAAGATCAGACAAAGTGTGATAACTGTGGCAGTGCGGATATTACTGAACCGCGTGCGTATCAGTTAATGATGGGGTTGTCCATTGGGGCGACTGCGGACGGGGCGATTAATGCATATTTGCGTCCGGAAACCGCAACAACAACATTTACTAATTTCAAAAATGTTTTGGACGCTAAACCACATAAGTTGCCATTTGGTATTGTGCAAATCGGCAAGGCGTTCCGGAATGAAATCTCGCCACGTGGGTTTGTGTTCCGTATGCGTGAATTTGAGCAGGCAGAAATGCAATACTTTGTGAATCCGGCGGATGATGAGAAATATCACCAGATGTGGATGGAACAGCGTATGGCTTGGTGGATTGATGTTTTGGGGGTTCGTGCGGAAAAATTGCGCTTTATGCCACATGAAAAATTGGCGCACTATGCCAAGGCGGCGGTTGATATTGAATATGAATTTCCAGATGGGTTTGATGAAGTCGAAGGTATTCATAATCGTCAAGATTTTGACCTGGGGTCGCATACCAAGGGACAGAAGGATTTGAAAATAACAGCAAATGTTATGGAAAATAAAGACAGTACAACAAAATTGACTTATTCTGACCCGCAAAGTGGTGAAACATTGGTGCCGTATGTAATTGAAACGGCGATGGGGGTTAATCGTGCGATGTTGGTGGTTATGCTGGAGGCATATGAAGAGGAAGACCTGGGCGATGGTAAGAAGCGGACGGTGCTGAAATTAAAACCACAATTGGCACCAGTCAAGGCGGCGGTTATCCCGTTGGCGCGCAATGTGCCAGAATTGCTGGATATTTCTAATAAGATGGTTGCACAATTGCGCAAGATGGGTGTCGGACGTATTGAATTGGAAAATTCGGGGAACATCGGTAAAAACTATCGTCGGCATGATGAAATTGGTACGCCTGTGTGTATTACGGTTGATCATCAGACTATCGAAGACGGAACTGTAACTTTGCGTCATCGTGACAGTATGGTTCAGGAACGAATTGCCGCGTCTGATGTGCCAGGTCGTGTATTGGAAATTGTTAATGTAATATAAATGGAGGAATCTATGAATAAAAAGGCTGTTTTTTCTGAGGCGACAGAAAAAGTGATGACATATGGCAAAGTGATGCAGGAGTTGAATAAAATTTCGCGGATGTCCGGGGGTGATTATGCGGTTTTTTCCGCGAACTTGAAAGATGTTCATGGTAATAAGACGCTGGGGTTTGAATTTGATACAGTCCAGCAGGAAATGCAGTTGGCGGATTTGCTGGATTCTTTGGGAATTAAATTTGCTCATTATAAAGCAGATATTAAATCTCAAAAGGGGCAATTGCATATCGTACCTGAGTTTCATAAAATGGCGACCGAGTTGTTTGAGATGTGGAGTTCGTCGGTGATAATTGAACCGCGCATCACAGGAAATGCGGAAATTGATGCCAGATGGGCGCGTGTGGTTTCACATACAAGATAAGAAAACGCCCCATGCGGGCGTTTTTTGGTGTGGTTATGAAAAAATACATAGATGCACATTGTCATTTGTTTGATGAAAAATTGCCTGATAATATTGGGGCAATTGTTAATGCAACTAAATTGTCTGAATGGCGGGGCGTTGTTGATATGGCAAACGAAAATGAAAATGTGTTTGGTGCCGTTGGTGTGCACCCGTGGTTTATTTCCGAATTGGATGTGGGGTGGGATGCGCAGATGCGCAAATTATTAGAACAAAATCCAGAAATTATGGTTGGGGAAATTGGTCTGGATAAACATAAGCCCGACATTGGTGCGCAAATAAATGTCTTTGCGCGACAGATGGAAATAGCTACAGAACTGGGGCGTGGAGTGCATGTGCACTGTGTCGGGGCATGGGATAAAATGTTTGCGGTGTTAAGGAAATATAAATCCAAACAACCACCTTTTATGTTGTTTCACCGTTTTTCGGGCAATGCGGGGGATGTGGCGCGATTGGTTGCGGATTATAATGCGTATTTTTCTTTTCGGGATTCTGTGCAGGTCAATGTACCACATGACAGGATTGTGGTTGAAACTGATTCTGCTAATCCGGCGGGGATTGTTGGTGTTGCGGAACAAATTGCCGCGATTTATGGGGGCTGTGATTTTTACAAGAACATAATAGGGATGTTGAAAAATGGATAGATTGCACAGAACACGTTTGCTGTTTGG
>JAWPOG010000028.1:0-23558 GCA_033345155.1 Alphaproteobacteria bacterium
AATTCGCGTTTACCATGTCCGGCCATCGCACCAATACTGGCCCCCAACACAGTCCCACCACCAACGCCAACAACGGCGGTTGTCTTGGTCTGATTCAACAACGAAAACCCGAACAAATCCTTGTCACAGGTAAATGTTTCACCTGCCGCCTTCCACACCTCGGCCGGGGTATCATCACCCACCGCACCAAACAACCAACTGTTCGAAATATGTTTATCTTTGTTATATGCCGCAACACGAATCAAACATGTGCCGTTTTCTGCATCCCAACGCGCATAGTGCCCACGCGCACCATCAACACCGGTGTTTCCATCATTAACCTGAACACCCTGTGGATTTGTCTTGGACAACGTATTTTCTTCCTGCCTATTATATGCACCAACTGTATTGTTGTATTCTGCTGTTGTTGCGCCCTCGTTCGCCACCGCAGAAAAAGACGGCCCATACGTATTTTTATCCAACAGTCTGCATGTATTTTCCGCCTGATTAGGTGTCAACCCTGTCTTGCGCAAAACGAAATTGTAATATTCCGGCTGCACCTTGCGAGAATTAAAGTCAACCCAAACATCAGCCATCGAACGATAAACATTACTGCAATTACGACGAACCTCATCAACACAACGTTCAACCTGGGTATAACACAACCCCATACCATTCATAACAGCATGCCGCACTTCTTCGTTAAACAAATTATTCATACCATTTGGCAACGCGCCATCATTAATACAGCGCTGAATATCATTCATACAGTCATCAATTGTGTATTCAGAATTTCTGACACCACCGTCCGGACATTCTGGCACAGTCGGAACATCCGGTTCATCAGGCAAATCACCACCACCAGAACCACCACCAGAACCACCCGGCACATCTGCCCCATCCCCTTTGGGGGTATTGGTCGAGAAATTTCCCACTGCATTCATCGGCAATGTCGGCATAGTAGGCATACGAGACGCAGATGTTGTCGCCCCTGGACGCACAGCAGTCCCCACGCGTCTAGTTGCCGCATCCGCCGAAACAGCCAACGCACAAACCGCCGCCGAAACAGCGAACAACCCAAAATTTCTTGAAAACACAGACATAAAAAACCTCCCAATCTTATTGTTTGTAATTATATCACAAAAAAACATATAAAAAAAGTATTTTTTGAATAAAAGCTCCCTACTATTTTATATTGACAAAACACCATTATTGTCTATAATGTTTAGCATGAATAAGTTATGGAATTTTATTAAATCGCACCAACACGCAATAACATGGACACTGTGTTACATCTTGATAACATGGGCGATTTTACATTTTCTGTTTAACTTTTCGATATTCTCGTCAGCCCAGTGGCATCATCTGATGCGCGCACAATTACGTGGATTTCCTGGCTTTGTATTTGGCATAATGTTATTGGCGGCGATACCTTTGTACATAGCGACAACCACATTGATTGTCCGCACTAAAAAGCCCCTGATTACAATCCCCATTCCAAAAATCAAGATGCCGACATTTTTGCAGTCACCCCCACCCGCCCCGGAACCGGCCCCAGAACCGACCCCAACAACCGCAACCACATCCCCCACCCCCACAGAACTGCCAAGCGACATGCCGGCAGAATTGCGTTCTGTTTTTATTCGCAACCGCAATAATCTGGGACGCATTCAAACATCCGTTTTTAACGACAGCACAAAAATCACACCCCAGGAAATATCCGACCCGACCCAAACAATGGTCGAATCGATTCCTGTTCCATCAGACTTTGACCTGGACCTGCAATTTAACGACACCCCGGATTCCATACCAACATTTACAGAAATTGATTTTGAATCTGACATCTCGGACGCCCCAGCAGAACAAAACAATAACACAGAAATAATAAATCACCTGACAAAAAACGGTCACCCCTATTCAGTCGATGGCGATACAATCATCACAGACACACACGCAATCACAACCCACAGTGACCCCGACTTTTGGGTTGCCGACACAGAAAACTGGTTTGCTGCGGGTCGAATATGCCCATCACCAATTGTTGCGGTTCAAACCGCCGCCCAAAAGCACAATCGAATTCCTGTCATCTATCTGGCCACCAACAATATCCTGGACATCGACAAATTAATCCCCGAATGGGAATCAGCGGGCATCACCGTAATAACAGATTTATCTGAACTGTAATCACAACAAACAAAAACCCGCCATCTGGCGGGCTGTCTTTATCAGAACTGTATTGTCGAACACTCGTTCTTTTCTTCGTCCCAGTCCTTGCAATACGGATAACCATACATAGGAGATTTAATCTTTACACAATCCCGGGAACGGATACACCTTTCACATTTTAATGTTTCCCATTCAAATGTTGATGTAATGCTTTCTCTGTAATTCCATTGGTTCAACTGTTTCGAACCAATCAGTTGCCGGTCACCCAACGCAACCGTAGAAGCTCCGCCTGTAAGTGGTATCGCCACCGCTGCACCAGTAACCTCACCTCCCGGAAAAACCTGATCATATATCGATGAGGCTTTTGGCAAAACGGACATTTCCGCAAAACCGACACATGCCTGGCGGGCAATTTCACGACGCGCATCCTCTGCCATCGTAACATAGTCCTGCAACATTTTTTCGTTTAATTCATCATACTTTTTATAGTAATTATCCTTGGCAATTTTCAATGCCGATGTTGCAATTATCGAACGCATCTGTTTTGTCAGTTCTGGGAATCGCGCCGCATTTTTATCGCCAATATTGGTTTGCACAGAAGCACCCTCGGCATTTGTGCGCCTTAACCCCTGAACCTGCCGTCCAGTCATACAGAACTGAACCTTGGGGTCGGCCTCAATCGCATTAATTGCCGCATCAATATTCGCCTGCACTACCGCCAATTCTGATTTTACGCGATCTTTTTGTTGCGCACTCATATTCTGGGCGTCATCAATTTTTGCCATATATTCATCAACAGAAATCAAACGACCATCTTCTGAGACTTCAACCGCCTCCCAATAAATCGTCCCATCCAGAACACCCGCGAACAGCATTTCTGTACTCAGTTCACCACCAATTTCTAGAGTCTTGATTTGCTCTATGCTGGTACGGCACCTAGAAAAATCTACATCTATTCCAGAATCAGACACTGTATATTCACAAATTTTATATTCCAACGAATTTGCGCCAATGTTATCAACAGTCGTCAATCCATTACAATTTTCTGTATTACCACACACACGAATCATCGCTTCGTCAACGGCGGCCTGACATTCTGTCAGGGCCGCATTATCAATATTCAGCATGATACCCTGAACCATATTCGCCAATTCATCATAGACCGCTTCGCCACGAATATTAATATCGCCATACATTTTTTGACAACCCGTCAATTTATCATACGGACACATACGAATAATGGTATCCGTATCCAATCCGATGCATTGTGAATAATCCTTGCCACATCTGTCTTCGGACTGCAAACATTCTTTCACCTCGGTCGTACATGAATTAACACGCATAGACGCCAACCGTGCCAAAACAAAATCCCATACATCAGATTTTTCCGCCGTCGCCTGGGACGAAGCATCAATACCACATACGTTCAGCGGTACCCGACACAAATTCAACAAAGTACCAGGTCGTGTTAAACACAAATCATAAGAGCCGTTTGGGTCATTTGGGTCAATATTGTCCCTGCACGCCTTTTGGAAACACGACGAAATATTACCAATACAATCTTGTCTGACTTTATCCTCGGCAATCAGTTCGGCGTTCTTGACCTGAGGCGCAACTTCGCGCAAAAATGTATCCCATACCTGCCCCGCAACATTTACGCAAGATTTGGTAACATGTTCACACAACGGCTTTTTACCCAACAGGGTATCATATGTTGACGCCGAAATCTCGATTGTTGTTGCGGTTCCTTTGATTTGATAACCCTTGGATTTTTTTCCTTTGCCGCTACTCGCATTGGTATTTTCCATCGCAACCACTGTCGCACATTTTGAAAAGTCATCCCCGCATCCACCGGTTGACTGCATACACTTTTTGAATTCAACCGTACATTGCCCCAGGTCATATTTATTTGCAGTGCGAAACTGTTCCAATGCCGCTTCTCTTAATGCCCTTTCGGCGGCAACCAATTTTTGGGCGCTGGATTTTTTTTGTTGCTTTAAGCTGTTTTCATACGCCGTGCAATCTGATTTGATATTCTGAACATACATCAACTGCAACATTTGCATATCGGACGCACATTCTGGAATTTGTGCCCGGCAAATATTCAATGATTCAGAATACAGGGCGTCACCTTCTTTGCCATCTATAATCGAAGCAGTATCGCCACCAAAGACATCTTCGAACTCTACTTCTTCAATAACATCTTCCCACAGCGACAAATCCAAGGTTTTACGTTTTTTTTCGACACCCCCATCCGCATTTTCAATCACAGATTGGGCCACAGCGTTTGCCTTGGCAATAACCGCTTCGGCATCTTCGCCCATTTCAATTCTTTCAACGCCATACGTTGCCATCTGATAAGTCTGTTGATCCAGTTTTTCAATTTCTTCTAATACCGTATCCAGTTCCTTGTTTTTATTACTGCACAAACACCTGCCACCGGTTCCATTTTCCAGCATACAAAAAGAATCCATACATCCATAAAACTTTTGCTGGCATTCTTCATTTACAACAACATTCTTGGCAGCAACCGCAACCTTGGTCCCTGTGCCAACGACCTTTTTGGTTGTTGCGGCACGCGCCACAACCGACTGTCCACTGGTTGCCACCGGCGCCGCGGCCCGCGCTCGACTGACCGTCTTAGCCTCGGCCACTGGTTGCGTTGCCACACGCGGGGTTGTACGTGATACAGTTGTCGCCCGCACCGCAGTACGCCCCGAGGTTGGACGCGCCGCCCCAACAGCATCCCCAAACACACCAACCAGCAAAACAAATAAAACCGCGATTTTTCTCATAAAAATTCCCCTAATACACATAAATTTTATCACAACAGGCAACATTCTCAAAGAGAAAAAACTCATCACAACAAAAAAGAACTCTTAAAAATATTGACAATTTCTAAATTTGTGATTATATATTCAAAAACGAACCAAGGCACGAACATGAAACAAACGCATATCGAATTTGACCTAGAAAAAGCGCGCGCCGCATACGGCCCGAAAAATTCCCCGTATGGCGCAACATATATTCAGCACCACAAAAATCCTTTGGATTATTCTCATGCGTATGTGGTGTCAAACGAAAATTTGCGCAAAGTCACCGCACTGTCCAAAAACATATGCGACAAAGTCTTAACAATCGCAGGCAGTGGCGATCAGGCATTGTTTTACACATTAAATGGCGCAAAACAGATCGACACTTTTGATATTTCATATTGTGCACGTGTAATTACTGACATAAAAATCCAAGCAATCAAATCTGGCACACCATATAACCAATACAAAGAAATGTTAGCAAATTTATACAAAAATCCACATGTATCCCAGGCACCAGGAATGGATGAAATATTAAAAAAACTTCCTGCCCACAGTGCCGATTTTATTCGCGGCATGGACGGATATAAAATCTTTGGCAACGGTCTCAGACCACAAAGTTATGAAAAATATATGATTACTGATATCGAATACAAAAAATTGCAAAAAATATTGCCAGACAGTTTCAATTTCATCTGGTCAGCCGCAGACCAAGTGCATACTAAAATCCACGACGAATACGACATTATCAACCTGTCAAACATTTATGACTGGGCACCAAACAGTTTCATCCCCACATTAAACAACCTGCGTGACCACGTACGTCCAGGCGGTTATATCATAGCACACACAGGTTGGCCAATGACAAAACAAGCACTGCAAGAAACAGCAAACAGTGTCCGCAATTGGGCCCGACTGGGCACTCTAGAAGTAGACAACCTTAACTTATCTGTCATAATAGAGCGCAACAAACAACGATAAACACAAAGAAATATGCCACGCAAAACAATCCCGCGTGGCATTAAATTTTTATAAAACAAAACTATTCCCGCCAAACAACTGATTCAAATCCAAAATTTATTTTATCACGCAAATCCGAATCGGAAAAAAACGAATCGCGTTGCGCGGCATCTGTTTTTTGATTTTCCTGTTCAAAATAAGGCTTGTATTTTTGAATCGCTATATTTTTCACTTTGCGTTCACGCAACATATCTGTGATTACCAATAAATCATCCACAGACACAAACCGTGGATCGCACGTTATACGAACCTCGAAATTTTTGCCTGTCTGCTGCCAAACATCTAAACTGCGAATCATATTGTCATATGCAATATGCTGTCCGGTCAAATCAGGATATTTTTCTTTTGTAGCCTTGAAATCCAGCCCCACCCAATCGACCACATCTGCCGCACGTGCCAAAGCATCTGGATAAAAACCGTTGGTATGCAACCCAATCTTGAATCCTAATTCACGAACGCGTCGCATATATTCAATCGCAACATCACCTTGCATCAAGGCCTCGCCCCCAGAAAAAACAACCGCCTCTAATTTTCCCACGCGCGCCTGCAACCACTCTGAAACACGCGCAGGGTCATATTCACCGTCACCAGGGGATAATAAATGGGGATTGGAACAATACACACACCGCAACGGACACCCGACCAAGAACAGCACACACGCTAATTTCCCCGGATAATCAATCGTGGTAAATGGAACCAATCCCCCAATTTGTATTTCACGCATGATAAATTATGCCGCCCGTTTCAACAAATCACAATGACGCGCCCCCGCGGACAAACTGTTTTCTTCGGTGAATGTTTTACGTTCGCTGAATTCAGAATATTTACCAATATTGAAGTTTGACACTGGTCTGATAAAACCCATTGAACGTGAAAAAACTTCGCATGGTGTTCTGTTACAATTTGTTGACATATTTTCTCCTCCCTTCTGATTTGTTTTATGGCATTGTTTTTATTGTTGTTCTATTGCGTCCTGATTCGCTGCATTTTCTGCATCGCACTTCGGACAAAATTCATGTCTTCCCGGCAAATATCCATGCTTTGGACAGATTGAAAATGTTGGTGTCAATGTCATATATGGCACCTTATAGTTTTCAAATATCGTACGCACAATTTTTTGTGCAGCATCCCCACTGGATACAGGTTCACCCATATACAGATGCAACATTGTACCACCAGTATATTTACGTTGTAATTCTTCCTGGTGTTCCAGCGCAACAAATGGATCGTCTGTAAAGTTCACCGGCAACTGGGTTGAATTTGTATAGTACGGTGCATCCTTGGTTCCCGCTGTGATAATATCTGGAAAATTCTTAACATCAGTCTTGGCAAATCTGTACGAACAACCTTCGGCAGGTGTTGCCTCTAAATTATACAAATTACCAGTCTGTTCTTGGAAAGTAGCCAGATTATCACGGATAAAGTCCATCACATCCAAAACCAACTTTTTACCCAAAGGCGTTGCGATATTTTCGCGATCACCTGTAAAATTTCTGACCATTTCATTGGCACCATTTACACCAATCGTTGAAAAGTGATGATTCCAACTACCCAAATAACGTTTTGTAAATGGGTACAACCCACGTTCCATATTCTTTGAAATAATTTGACGTTTAATTTCCAACGCATCACGTCCCAAATCTAACAACCGTTTCAGTTCTGTAAACAGTCCTTCACGATTACCACGATGAATATAACCCAAACGCGCCAAATTAATTGTAATAACACCGATTGAACCTGTTTTTTCTGCAGAACCAAACAGACCACCACCACGTTTCAACAATTCACGAACATCCAAACGCAAACGACAGCACATAGAACGAACATCGGTCGGATTCAAGTCAGAATTCAAGAAATTCTGGAAATTTGGGATGCCGTATTTTGCTGCCAAATCAAATAAAGGCTTGACATTTGGGTGGTCCCACGGAAAATCAGTTGTGATATTATAAGTTGGGATTGGGAATGTAAATGGACGCCCCAACGCATCACCCTCGGTCATAACTTCCAAAAATGCCTTGTTAATCAAATCCATTTCCGCCTGCAAATCACCGTATGTAAAATCAACTTGTTTTTTGCCAATGAACGGACGCTGATTCTTCAAATCATTTGGACAAGTCCAATCAAATGTAAAGTTAATAAACGGTGTCTGTGTACCCCAACGACACGGCACAGCACAGTTAAATATCAGTGTTTGCATTGCGTTTTTCACATCTGCGTACGACAAATTATCCACACGCACATACGGCGCCAAATATGTATCCACAGATGAAAACGCCTGGGCACCGGCAAACTCGTTCTGCAAAGTCCCCAAGAAATTCACCATATGTGAAATTGCTGTTGCCATATGACGCGCTGGTTCACATTGCAAATACCCCGGAACCCCATTAAATCCTTCGTACAACAGTTCACGCAACGACCAACCCGCGCAATACCCCGTCAACCATCCCAAATCATGCACATGAATTGCGGCCATTTTATGCGCCTCAGCAACCGCCCGCGGATACAGGTTCAGCCAATATTCCGCGGTCACGCGTTCGCTGGTACGCAAAATCAGGCCACCGATGGAATAGCCAACATTCGCATTTTCTTTGATACGCCAATTCGAACCACCAACATAACCTTCAATAACCTCAACCGCATCCACCATAGATTCGCGAATCTCGGTCCGTTTTTGACGATAAATGATATAAGCTTCGGCTGTTTTATATGCCCGACTGTCCATTAAAACCTGAATTACAACATCCTGAATATTTTCAACTGTTGGTGTCCTGTCTGCATATTTACCATCCAAACGTTTCAACACATCCTGAGTTATCTTTACAACCTCGACATCTGAAATTTCTGTTGTAACTGCAACCGCCTTTTTAATTGCGTCATAAATTTTTTTCGCATCAAAAGGAACAGTTTCCCCACTGCGTTTCTGCACTGCAACCAAATGCGTAGTCAGGGTTGGTGTAATCTGAATCTTAATTTCATTTTGTGTTTCTGACATCTTACAACTCCAATTTTTCTAAAAACACAACATATAGTGGTTATTTGCTCGATTTGATAACAATATATAGTTTTATAGAAATACTATCAACACAGAAAAAGCAAAAAAAAATTATTTTTCGCTTTACTTTTGAAAAAGGGGATTTTCTGCCCACCCCAGCCCGAAAACAGAATCGGCCAATCAACACGAATAAAACTTTTGTATAGAAAAATTCCTATTTTTTATTTCAAATCGATTCGTTTTTTTTCAAAAACTCCAAAATATTGATTAAAATCTATACTTTTTTACTACATATTGTGCGACGCCGATTCTATCAGACTTATCTCCCATATGAATATTAGGTTGTTTTTCCTGCGCAAAACGACTATATTATCTCGGTCGGTATTATGGTGATTCCGACCCAATCAATAGAACATAAGGTCATTAACTATGATGAAAAATATCTATGAAATGCTGCAAGATGTATGTTCACGGAACAAAGACGGTATTTTCTTTGTACGTCAGAATGAAACCTATGCAGATTTATTAAAACACGTGAAACGACGCGCCGTTTTATTGGCAAAACGTTTTGGTATTAAAAAAGGTGATACAGTCGCAATTTTGTCAGGCAACACCCCAGACTTTTTGCGGTCGTATTTTGCGATTACATCTGTTGGTGCACGTGCTTTGATGCTGGACACAGGCTTAAATTCGGTTGAACACATTAATATGATGAAGCGCACAGATTGCAAACTAGCCTTGGCGCAACGTTCCATGTTCATCGAAAACGCCCCATGCGAAATGTTCGACATAGAAAACATCGACGACACAGATGAAAACGAATTTGTAATGGCGCAAACCGAACGTAATGATATCGCCCAATTATCTTTTACATCAGGCTCGACCGGCAACCCCAAGATTGTGGGTTTAACGCATGACAATCTGTTATCATTGTCAGACGGGGCCCAGTTTTACAAATCCGTAATATTGCCTGGATATACCTTCTATGGATTTTTACCCCTGTATCATATATATGGTGTAGTGATTAACATTATTGTACCAATTGCTCTTCAGGGTAAACTGTTATTACAACCCATACTAAAACCCCAAGAATTTATCAAAGACTTTAAACAATACAAACCCGAGGTTATCCCAGCCGTTCCACGCATCTGGGAAGTCTTCTATAAAAAGATTGTAGACAGCGCACGTGAAAAACACGTTTGGACATTGATGCGTATAATCGTATCTATGCGCAAAATATTGCGTTCAATCGGTCTGGGCAAATTGGTGGACAAAGTAACCAAACCCGTCCACGACGCCTTTGGTGGCAATACACGTGTTTTGGTATCAGCGGGCGCAACATTAAAACCATCAATTCGTAAATTCTATGAAAGTATGGGTTTTGTGGTTGGTGACTGTTACGGTTTAACCGAAACAACAGGTCCAGCCAACTTTAACTTTGCGTTTCGCAGACCGGATGGATCTATGTACTATGCGGGACCATTACCTGGCAACGAAATCCAGATTCACAATCCTGGTAAAAATGGCATTGGTGAAATTTGGGTTCGCGGCAACCTGGTAATGCCAGGCTACCTGGAAAACGATACCGCCAATGCCGAGGCATTTGAAAACGGCTGGTTCAAAACCGGTGACATTGGTTGCCTGGACAAATACGGCCGCCTCCAGGTCAAGGGTCGCCAAAAACAAGTCATCGTTTTGGACAGTGGCAAAAATGTCTATCCTGACGAACTAGAAGATCTATATCTGCAAAACGATGAAATCCTGAACGCGGCGGTGTTCGAATATGTAATCAGGGACAAAGTCGTTCCTTTTGCAGTATTCCAGGTTAAACCAAACACAACTATTGAACGCGTGGCATTCCTGCTGAAAAAATCCAACATGCAAATCGCCCAATACAAATGGGTTAAACACTTTGCAATTACCACAGAAGAATTGCCATCAACATCTGCAAAAAAGGTTAAACACTTTGCCGTTCGCGACCTGTTAAACCAGGGTGCATATACCCGCGCGGAATAATTTTGCCCACAGCCACAGGGGCAATACATTGCCCCTGCACCCAAAACTCTTGACAAACCGATTTTATGTACTATATATAGTATATAAACAAGAGGGAAAAAATGACAAAAGAGCACGCATCAATAAACATTTTTCATATCTTGAAATCCGTTATGGATTACAAGGTGCGCCCACTGAAAACAGCCGCAAATGATGGCGAACGTGCAGCGCTCGAAGAAACACAGGTTCGCGAAACTATCTCGGGCTTGCGTACTTACATCACTAACAACAAACGTTATAACCCCAGAGATGCCCGCGAAGCCGAAGAAGAACTTAACGATTACGAAGAAAAATTATCCAAAATCACTAATAAAATTAATAAGGGCAAAAAGGCCACCGAACAGCTAACACACGCAAACAAATTTTACTCCGCATACGAAAAAGTATGTAACCAGTTTACCACCGCCCAAAAAATACAAAAATTGGAATCCCAGCGCAACGATTTGGAAAACCGCTTGTCCACACTTGATAACCGCATTGAAGCGTGCACAATCAACATGACACCAAATCTGTACAGCGAAGACATAGCCGAACAATCAAATCGAGATTATGAATATTATAACAACGAATACGGAAGAATTCACAAAGAATTACTACAGGTAATTGCCAATATAAAATCATTACAACACCAATAAATCAGCACCCAACCGGGTGCTGATTTAATATTCGCCTCGCAACTCGCCCCTTTGCTGACAAAATAAAAAAACCGCCCTTCCGGACGGTTTTTAAAATTTTGGTGCGAGCAAAGGGGAACGCATTTGACCATTTTTTTGTGTTTTTGAACCCGTTTTACCCACTTTTTACCAATTTTTTATTTGAATGCCTGACATTTTGCTTAGCACTCTTGTAATTTATCGTGTTTTTTGGTAAGATGTTTGTATGAAGTTAGGAAGGAATGCATTTTTCGTTTGTATTGCTTTATTGCCGGCGGTTTCTGTCGCTGATGTTTTGCCATTAGATGATGCTTTGCGCGCAACATATACCGCATGTGTTGGAATTGATGATGAATTGGCCGACTTAAAGAAAATGGCGGGGATAAATACGGCGATAACAGGTGTCGGTACTGGTCTTGGTGCTGGTGCAACTGTGGTTGGTATTGTAAAGGCAAATAAAGATAAAAAAATTGCAGATTTGGAAAGCCGTTTACCAAATGTTCGTGAAAGTTATGGTCAAACCTCATATGATATTGATGCGGCCAAGAATAATTTGCAAAAGGCTGCTGCTGCAAATGCCGGAACAACCGAAACAGAAATCGAAAGATTAACAAAACAATCAAAAAGTTTGGGTAATTGGCGAACCGGTTTAATGGCGGGTGCAACTGCGACCAATATTGCGGGTGCTGCGATTGCTGGTGCTTCGTTAAAGAAGGGCGACATTCAGGGGCGGATTGATAATTGTTTGGCTAATGTGTCTAATTTGCGCACATCGATTGCAAAGGCAAAAACGGAAGGTATTGATGTTCGTGAAGCGCAAACGATAGCAAATGCGTGTTCCGGATATATGGGTCAAGATGTATCCAAAATACAAAAGCAAGCCAAGGGTTCACTGGTTTCAAGTGTGATTGGTGCGACAACAGGATTAACCGGAACGGTGACATCGGCGGTTGCAAATACAGATAGTGATAAACAAAAAGAAAAGAATTTAAATACCGCATCAAATGTGTTGGCCGGGGCAGCAACGGTTGCGTCTGGAACGGCAACTGTATTTAACGCATTACGGATAAGCGCGATAAAACGGCTGGCGCAAACTGCCGCAGAATGCGAAGGGGCGCTTAAATAATGAAAAAGATATTTGGATTTTTAATTTGTACATTATTGATAAGCGTTCGTGTTTATGCAGAGGCTGATATTCCAACAGATAAATCTTATACATTTGACCGAGCCAATGTGGCATCTGTCTTGGCTGAATTCATAGAAGATGAAAAGAAAGCAGAAAAAGCAGCGGATAAATATAACGAACTTTCCAACAATAGTGAAAACGCAATATCTGCAGTAGACTTTGTAGATGTGTGTGTTGCTGGCGGTATGAATATGAAATTGACCGATGGTTCTGGATATATGAAATGTCTGGATATGTTTATGAAACTGATAGAAATGCAAAATCTGGACGCTGGCGGATTTGATATGTATTGTCCCGCAACTGGTAACGCATTAAAAAGTATTACTGATAAAACTCAGGTTGGTGATGTTTGTGGTGGAACACCGGATACTTATATTGAATATGGTTATGTGACATTAAAAACAGATGATAAAAACGGTCAACATAAATATGTATGCACATGTACACCACAATCTTGTATAGACGGATATTATTGGAACAAAGAAAAACATCAATGCTCTGTCAAAGATAAAGAAGGTTATTGTGTTCGCCATATATTGGGTTCATTTGAATATAAAAAGGATAAATTCCCAACTTCTGGTGTCGGTATAAACGATCGGCTCAAAAAAAGTAATGCATACTATAATGATAAATATGCACAAATGAATGCCAGCTTTGATGCGTTTAGCAGATGTGTTGAATATGGTGCAAATCAGGGCTGTCGTATTCGTGGTGCGTTGGCCAGTGCGGATTTTGGAAATAAGTATCGGGTTATATGTAATCCTGCAAATTATGAAATAGAGGCAGATAAAAAAATCCAAGAAGATAAAGAAAAAAAGCACAAAGCAGAATTGGCAGAAAATATGACTTATTATGAAGTTTGTGGAAAAGATAAAGGCATGACCGGCGCAGTATGCGTAAACGATTTTGCTGCTTTGGTTGTCAATATGCAACAGGCACAAGGATTGGCAAAGTTATATGCACGCAATAAATCAGATGATATAATCCAATGCAAAACAAAACCACGTATGGACGCGCAAACATCCCATTCAATCAACATACACGCAATGGGTATGTCATCAACAACATTTACCCCATATGTACAATGCACATCACTCAACAGCAATAAATTTTATGAATTCAGATTCAGCAATGTTGACGGAAACATTGATGCTACAAATCATAAAAACTTTAAAAGAGGTATCTGTAAAATTTTCGGTTACAAATACGTTTCTAAGAAACCAGAGGCACCTGCTGACAATCATAAATTTGATATATGCGACGGAATAAAAGATGAGTCTGCTTGTAACAAATTAAACCAAGTTATCAGCGCAGGTAATATTGGTTATGTTGCATCCTGGGGGCCGTTGGGATACAAAACCGGCAGAACGGGTTATCAAATAACAGGACGTAATTTTCCTTACTGTGTGTTAAGTGAAAATGTCGCAAAAGGAAGCGATGGATATTTGTTGGACGAAAAAACAGCGTTCGGTTTAAATGGGCGTGTATTCTTGAATGCTGGAGTTCAAAGAAAGGGCTCAAATGAAATCAAACAACAAATACGCACCTATGTTGAAAACACAATGGGTAAAGGAAACGTTAAATCGTTCAGTTGCGAGGAAACGTATCATACTGTCAAACTGAAAGACCGCAGAGGTACAGATGATATGGTACGTTGCACAATAAACGACCAAGTTGTTGAATTCTTCTTTGACGATTTATCAGAGTCATGGGGAACATACGATAAATCTGGTCGTGAGGCAATGAATTGCATTGCATGGGGCGGAACATTTACAGGTAAAAAATGTATAGGGCTTGATGAAAAAATGTGCTATAAGGTAAGAGGTGCAAATGCACAATCTTGTCCAGAATGCAAAAAGATTCAATGGAACAGCAAAGCAAAAATCTGCGAATTGCCAGCATCTGTATCAGCAACCAATTTGAAACGAGGATTGACATATTCCGCAATCGTTGGTGGAGCCGTTGCATCAGTCATTATAACAATTGGTACCGCCGGTGCTGGTGGTGTCACCGCTGGTACCGCAATCATTATGCTTGTTGAAACAGCCGGTGCTGCAATAGAATTAGGTGCACAAATAAATATAGACAATAAAGCAGATAAATTCTTTGTAGAAAGTGCCAACTGCAATTCGGAATCTTGCGCAAAAGAACTGGTAAAAAAATATCTGACAGAACTTGCACGCATAGGACGTGATTTGACTGAAGCAGAAGCAGATGCTACAGACCAGGAAATGGCACGACTTATAGGTCTTATCCCAACAAATTCTGATTGGTGGATAAAAAATCTGAGAACAGAAGATGGAAAATCATTGCTAGAAAAAGCAGATGATGGTGTATGGACCGCAGCACAAGTATGGCGTGCAGTCGGTATCGGTATGCAATTCGCAGGGGTGCTATCGTCAATTACCGGATGGATTATTAAAAAGGCTGGATATTTGGAAAAAACTCTAGATAGAACATCTAAAATATTATTAAACGCTGCCAGAACAGCAGAACAGAACATTGTTAAAGTTGATAAGTTAGACGATGTAGGCAAAGAATGGTATAAACTGTGGCAAGATTATGCCCCAAAGGACCAAACCTTTGAACAATTCAAAGCAATGGCCAACGGCGATTTGGATAAAATGAAACAAATGCTTAAAAGCTGGACTCCACGTAGTAAACGGCCTATCATAAATGCGCAAATAGACAAGCAATTAGACGATATAAATGCTGATGTTAGTCGTAGACAAAAGATATGGGATGACTTAATGGATAAATATGATATAGATGCTATTCCAGATGATCCAGATGAACTTGCGCAATTATATAAACAACATCCTGATTTAGAACAAGCAACCAAAAACTTGAATTATGCACGTGCACAGCAAAAAAAATTAGAAGATGCAAGAGGATATTATAACAACACAAGTTATTCAACAAATGACCCAGAGTTTACCAGAACAATGGAATCACAAATAAAAATAGACAAACTAAAAAAAGAACTGGAAGATTTGTATTCAGACGAGTGGATTATTTTGCCAGATGACACACCGGAAATTGTTGAAAAAAAGAGGAACATGCCACAAAGAGTTGACGAAATCAACAAGGAAATAGAGGAACTAGAAAAATCTGTACCAACACAATGGGAAGTAGCGGAAAAACACCAATTACAAAACCTTGGAAACGTTGTAAAAGAACGTGCCGACGATTTCGCTGAAATCATAGCAAACAATCCAGAAATAAAAGCAAAACTGGATGAAAAAGTGTGGTCCAAATTAACAGACCAAGAACGGGCTGATGTTGCACAAAAGGTTCTTGATGAATACGCAGTAAAAACAAATACTCCACGAGCTGCTGTCGGCCTTGATGTTGGGGATTATGGTGGATACCATACGTATGGTACGAACAATGTGGTTTTTAACCCGAACGAACAAATACAACATTATGATGGAATGGTTGAAACCATGGCTCATGAACACGGACATTTAATTGATGATCTTGCACCAAACGAGGGTGCTCTTGGCGAACAGTATAATTATTATACAAGTAAAATATACAGCAACCAGCGTGACGATGGGTATCGTGTTGCGTTAACAGAACAAAGTTCATTTAAAACTGGTCCGAATGTTTCGCACGAGGCAACAGGAACCACACATTCCTCTTACGGTAAAGAACACGAACTAGAGGGAGCAAAAGTGCGGGAACAAGCTTTTCAAAAAGTTAATCAAGATAATAAAGAAGCCTTTGACAAAGAAGTTGAAGGACACGCCGCAATGGGCGCATTAGGGTTTACTGGTCTTGGGGTGGAGGTCGGCACAACTAAATCCATAATTGAAAAAAAGAATGAAAAAAAGAATGAAAAAAAGGATAAAAAAAAGGATAAAAAATGATATTAAAAGATAAATCGATATATTTAAATTATGCTAAGGATATCGAAACCAAGGTGAACAACCTTTGTGCAAAAATTTCACTTACAACAATGCAAGGTCCTCTTAAACAAGAAATAGAAAAGATACATGTCAAGATACTAGCAAAGGTATTTTTGATTAAAGATTCAGCCACCCAAGAAACTGGTTTAATACCAAACTCCGATTGGATACAGTATCAGAAAGATATAGATACTTTATATAAACAATTATCCTACAGTATAAACAAAGCATTACGGGGTCAAAAAACACAGGAAATTGTACGATAAAAAACAACACCCGCAAACCCCGCAGGATTGGTGCTTTTCGCACCAAACCGAGGGAATCCGAGTATATAAGAACAAGCATCAGCGCAGTTCGAATAAGTACGAGGATACACGCAGATTTATCACATTTCAGTGATAAATCGAGTGAATCATTCGAACCCGACAAAAGAATTTTACCGTTCGAATCCGAACGTTCCAAACAGAAAATTAAAACCGCCCTAACGGACGGTTTTTAAAATTTTGGTGCGAGCAAAGGGGCTCGAACCCTCGACCTCAACCTTGGCAAGGTTGCGCTCTAGCCAACTGAGCTACGCTCGCATTGCATCTTATATGCTGACACATCTTTTTTATAAAAGCAAGCATTATTTTAACATTTTTTATTCCAAAACCTGATTTTGTAAATCTATCAATTTTTTACATCCCTTTTCTGCCATTTGCATCAATTCCAACAACTGTTTCGAATCGAATGGATGTTGCTCGCCGGTTGCCTGAACCTCGATAAACCGCCCATCTGCGGACATAACGAAATTAGAATCCATTTCTGCGGCACAATCTTCTTGGAAATCCAAATCTAAAACCAAATCATTATTCCACACCCCAGCCGACACCGCCGCCACATTATCAGAAATCGGGTTTTCGCGTATACGCCCCTGCTCTATCAACCAACGCACAGCCAAAGCCATCGCAACAAACCCACCCGTAATACTGGCGCATCTGGTACCACCGTCCCCCTGAATAACATCACAATCAACAGTTATTGTATGCCGTCCCAGTTTTTCCATATCCACAACACTGCGCAAACTGCGCCCAATCAAGCGGGAAATTTCCACTGCCCTGTTATCACGACTCATTGCATCATGTGATTTACGTGTTTCATTTGCGCGTGGCAACATAGAATATTCTGCTGTCACCCATCCACCTGTTTTATTCTGAATCCGCTTCCATACAGGCTGAGAAAAATCAACAGACGCGGTACACAAAACATGCGTTCCCCCCATTTTTATCAAACAAGACCCTTCGGCCCACTTATTCACCCCAGTTTCCAACGACACAGGACGCATCTGGTCATTTTTTCGCAACGATGGACGCAACATTTTCATATTCCTTTGGCTTAAAAATAAATTCACCAATTATATTACAGAATTATTTACGCAACGCAAATATTTAAACACTCTGCCAGATTTTATATTCCCAATCTGTGGGTCATTTTAAGCATAAATATCGATTCGTTTCCGAATTCGTTCGTATGATTTGGATTCACACGATAAATAAACCCAATCGCCCCATCTGTAAACTGTCCCAGACTGTGACGATATGTCCCCATGAAACGCACTTCGCGCTTTTCTGGTGCCAACATCAAATCTCTAACAGACGTATCCACGATATTCAGTTCATACTTGCCACCATCAATTTCCACAACATCATATTCTGCATGCGCATATTGCAGTGCACCATCTGTTATCGCCAAAGGTTGTGACACACTGAACTCGAAATTACCAACATTTGCCCCAAAAGCCAACGCATTCGACTTGATATCCGTCAACCCCAAAACAAACTCTCCCCCCACATCGGATATCGTATGTGCAAAAGTCGCACGGGCCGACACACCCACGTCATCGGACACTTTATATTGCGCCAACGCATCGACATAGACCGTATTACCATTACCAAAATCCAACAATCCATCTGTCTGCGCACCCAACAAAGTATTTGTTTCATAAGAATTACCAACCGCACCTGTAAATGCAAACTTTTCACCAGACCACGCAACATGAGACTGCGCCCCCTGCATCAACCCCAATCTTGCGGGCACATATTGCGCAGAAATCGTTGGGTCATTTTCCAACAAGCCCTCGCTGGTAATCGCCCCAGAAAACGCGCGTGCACCAAACGTCCAATTTCCAAAATTATATTTCGCATCAGACACAACTGCATTCGACATCAACCCCAGCACAGGATTTGCCAGCCCTGAAAAACGCGACACGCCATCGGTTAAATAATGCTGATACGATGCACCAAACTGCCAATTACCGGCCTTGTAATCCAACGACAAATTATCCAGCCCCCCCATATTGTCATCATATGCGCGTTCAGCCAACCCCAAAGTCACCCCCAGCGCACCAACCCAGGAACGTTGCACATCATCATTTCGTGTTTTTAATTCACCCAACACATCGCCCATATACAAGCCACGTTCATCAGTTGAACCAAACGCAAACTTATTTTCCCACACACGTGGCAAAGACATCGTCCCATCAATATTCGTTAAAACATCATAAAACGGCGCACTTATCGTTACCCCATGCAGATTCAACACTGCCGACGGCTTGAACACAGTATTCGTTGCCGCGCGCCAATATGCATTACCACTTGCCGACACAATATCCGCACCATCATAATAATAAATACTGGTTCCTGGTTTTGTTGCCCGTTCCAGATTTATCAAGCCATAACCAAACACTTCCTTAAAGTCCTCTAAATATCCTGCATTATCACTGTAACGATATTCATTTGGCAATTCATACATCCCCTGCAAATATGCGGCAAGCGTATCTTCTGTAAACGCACTACCATTCGGTTGTGTTCCCAGATATGGTCCATCCGCAGTCAGCGCCATCAGGGTAAAAATCTTGGTATTATCAAACTCTGGGAAAGCAGACTTTAACACACCCGCCGCCCCCGCAGCAGAAGCCACAGCCAATTCATCTGTTATACCGGCCGCCGCAAAACACCATGGATCAACACCATCCTGGCCTGTACCTGCAACACCGCATGCACGTGCCTTGTAAAACTTATTCGCATCTGCATCCGCCCACGTGGTCAACGCAATTTTACTAGACGGCGAATACCCCGACACTGTTTCCGTCCCAACAGTACCCGACCCAGTTAATCTAACCCCAACAACAGACATAAAATAATGCTCGGTGTTTTCATAAACCAATGGCACAGCATTTTCAAATGTCGCTGACAATGTCTTGCCAGACCAATCACTGTCCGTCTCGAAAGCCCCCGTCGAAAACACCACAAGCGGCTTAAAACTTGTTCCCAAATTACCGAACACATATCCAGCATCACTCCCCGGATAATAATCATTATCTACTTCATCATAATAAAGATTAACAAAATTACTTATCCCTGTTTGTTGCGCTTCAACAGTTGACCAAGACAAAACATCTTCGATTGTTTTCGCATTACTTGCACGCAAAGGCTCGATAACAGCAGCATTTGCCAACACCCCTGGTGCCGAACGTCTGCCAGAATTGGCAACGTTCATCAAATCGACTGCATTACGCAATGCCTTATAGTTATAATAATCAGCCTGCCCCAGTTCATATTCTAATTCCAACGAACCCGCAAGCATTGAATAAGCCTGATTTATAACCCCATCGGCATCGCTGTCTATATACAAATAACCATTTGTCCCAATATACCCCGAATAAGTCGTTGTTACATTTTCTAGTTCACCATTATCACCCGTAACCGTTTCCGTATAAGATGCTGTAAATGCATTACCCTCACCAGGTGTCACAGACAATGTTTTTCCAAACAACACTATTTCATCCAATTCGCCATCACTTCCGCGAAAATAATCCCCGCCTCCGGTATTACTTGTTTCTAAAAACGCCATACCATCACCAGTTCTAAAAATCGTCATCTGACCATTTGGCATAAACCCGAAAAAGTCCGCATTTGCATATCCCGCATCACGCCCCCCGACAACCTTGGCCAACAAATCATCATCATAAGACGCATAGGCATTATTGACAGCCGTACCATATCCCGCCAAATCAAATCGGGACAACCCATCCGCATCTTCCACGGTACTGGCCCCAGACAAAGTGGTCACACTGTCTTCCCCCAAAACGACCAAATTGTTATAATATTTACTGGACACCATGGAATTATCAGCATTATTAACCGTCGAACCATTTACATTCGTCCACGGCAATAAAGTATCCGACAACGAATTTTCCGCATCCACCCCATACGCAAAGCCCGCCGAATTAATCCCGTTTCCCGTCACCAACGCAACATTAACCGGCCTTCCACCCATCACAGGCATATCACCAACCCATTCAATTCCGCCTAAATCAAACGGCACCTTGGTCGATGAATTTCGCAGTGTCTGCATACCCAAATACCCCCGCGCCAATGGGGAATACCCATGCATCATCAGCAGGTAATTTTGACCTTGATAACTGTCTGTCATCAATTCAAAGTTAGTCGCATAAATAGAATCATCGCCCGGACTGAACTTATCCAAATTATCTGTATAATACAGCGCCTCGTCCGCGGCATCTGGCATCGCAGGACCATACGGCAAACTATATGCAAGCATCGCCCCACCACCAGAATCAGTCCCTGGATTATTATTCGGCCGATTACCACTGTCCCCCGACACATCATTATCATTACCAGGGTCAAACACATCGGTCAGCAATAACAACCCACCTACAACAGCAACCGCCCCCCCCACTGCCAAGCTGATATTCTGGGCGGACGACAACCCACTAAACAATCCAGAATCACTTGCTGACCCATTTCTGCTGTTATAATTTTTTATTTGCCTATCGCACTTGGAAGCGTCGGCCCCATACATTTGCAAAATCTGCGCCGCCCTGACATCATTATTCAACAGCGCCGTACAAACAATCGACAACCCCGTAGAATCTATATAATTGATATTTGCGCCCCTGCCAACCAGCATTTGAACCTGCTGAACATCTGCGGACTTAGCCGCCGATAACAATTGCGCCGCCAACATAAACTCATTTGACGCACCAAACGATGCGAACGGCACAAAAAACAATGGAAGTGTCAAAAAACTGACAAATTTCATTTACACTCTCTCTTACACAGGAAATCTTATCACAAGACCTTTTTATCTGTCCAGATAAAAAGTACAAAAAAATCGGCCTGGAAACCCAGACCGACCCAACTAACCAACAAAAAACCACAAATTATCTAGTTGTCCCATAAAACTTGGTTGTAAAACGAATTTCCGAATATTTCTTTTGCGGTTCTACATTTGCAGCACCACAGTCTCCAACAACAATCACGCCGTTGTTCACAGATCCATCATTCAACACGACAGTTCCACCACCACAATCACTGTTCGTATCTGCATTGTTTGAAGCGCCGCTAACAATGATTGTGCCATCATTGCTGGAACCGTTCATAGCCACACCTTGGCACCCGCAATCTGGATTGCCAGCAGCAGATGGAACTTCTTCGCGCACCACACGATTACCACCAGCAGGCTTGCTTGGTTTCTTCGCAGCCTTTTTTGCGCAACAATCTTCCAGTTCTTCCAAACGCCCTTTCAGCACCTCAATTGAATCTCTAATTGCCTGGCTTCTAATTGAATCATTTGATGCATTGCTTTTAATCGAAGCATATAACACCCGGTCATTGCGTTCCAAATCGTCACACCTAGAATCCACACTGTCAACACGACCCTCTAGCTGTTCAGTCTTGTTAGCAGAGTTATTGATTTCGTTCCACATATTTTCATGATCTTCTTTATTCTTGGAACATGATTTCACCCCAAACAGCAGCCCCACAGCGACAACAACCCCCGCTGCAGTTCCTACCATCCACCATTTTTTAGTTCCTGTTGTACTCGCCATTTTATATCCTTTTTGTTATTTTACGAACCTAATATAGACAAACAAAACCGTTTTGTCAACCCTTTAAAGTAAATTTTTTTCTTTTTTCTTTTTTTGACGTATCTTTTTTGATATAATCATCCCCGAGAGATTATGAAAACACACACACTTATCTTAGGCTTGTTTGTCATGACCCTGTCATCGGCTCATGCTGCAACATCGTGTTCACACGCCAATTTAACGCGCTGCTTGGATTCTGCGTGTGCAATTGGCATATCATCCAACGCATCTGCGCGGTGTCAGTATTGTGGCACAACATCCGCCGGCACACCACCTAAAAATGCGATGAAATCTGTATCGGTTGGCACCTCGTCGAAATACAACATCTCTGACAAAGAACTGGCCAAGGCCCCAACTGACCCCGGCCAACGTTATGCATGGGCAACCGCCCAGTGTATCAAAAAGGTCGCTGGCTGCACAGCAGACAATGTCAACGAAACATACGACAGTTTAATTGAACAGTCTTGTCGCGCTGCTGGCATATCCATCAAGATGGCCCAAACCCTTGAGTCTGCGAACAAAAAAAAGTCCAAGACTGCCTGCCAATCTGAAATCGTAAACTGTGTTATTTCGGACAAAAATTGTACTGCAAATTATCGCAACTGTTCTGACAACTCGACTTTTGCCAAGATATTTTCCACCTGCGCCGTATCTGTTACTGGCTGCGATGAATATCTGTCCGCTATTCGAACCGACTTGGCTTCAGCACGCGACACCGCAAACAAAAATGCGAATGCCATCCTAGCAAAAATTGTTGCGACCTATAAATCGGCACGCAATAAAAAGCTAGCATCTGTAAAATCTGGCTGCGAAGACAATTCCGCCCGCCAATCGTGTATTGCGACGGTTTG
>JAWPOG010000033.1:0-25119 GCA_033345155.1 Alphaproteobacteria bacterium
ATCATTGTCCTGTTTTATACAGAACTGATTTTCACGCACACCCGCATAAATCCAACCTTTATACATCTTTATCCAAATCTATCCATAAGAATTACGGACGATTAGAAATCTGATGCTCTATCCAGCTGAGCTAAGGGCGCAACGCAATATATTTTATACCAATTTTTACAAAATTCAAGTCCCACAATGAAAAACGCACTAAACTTTTTGGCACGCTTTGATCATTATTTTACCACAGACTTTTTTAATTTACGCAACTGCCAAAACATATAAACATCTGCAATCGCATACATTAACAGCACTAAAGCCACATAAACCACCATCGCAACTGCGCCCGCCGCTAGATAAAGCAGCAACAATATCACCAATCCAACCATAACAATTAACATAATCAAATTAATAATAGCGCACAGCCACTTCGCATCACGTACCACACTCACTTCCTTGGCCTTCTTGGTGTACATATGCCCCTTGACTTGTTTTTTCGGTTGTTTTTTATCGACCATACAATTTCTCCTTTGGTTATATCGGCATAACCCCCTGCAAATTATCTACTATTATTAAGCAATGTAATGGTTATATTTTTTGAACTTTTTTATTTTTACCAATTTTACAATAAAAACCGGCGAATTTCGCCGGGTAAAAGATCCTGAAAACCTAATCTAAAAATTGATTTATTTGTCGTATTATTTGAACAAACTCGCTAAATTTTTCATCACCTATTTTTGATTTAATATCATTAATTTTGTTATTATTAGCGCGACTTATTTCATTAAACAAATCCTTGCCTCGCTTTGTTGGCATCACATAGACACTGCGCCTATCTTCTGGCGATGGGACACGCACGACATATCCTTTATTAACCAACACAGACAAATGCCCACTTATCATGGCCTTGGACACCCCCAGTTTCCGCGCCATTTCCACCGGCGTATGTGGCCCTGGCAATGCACACATTATATCCAACACCGCAAATTCGCTGGACCGAATCGGGATATTACCCACATTACGTACAAAGACACGACAAAATCGCACTATTTCTGCTTCCACCAACAATCCTTTTTAATTAAGCAACATTAATCATTATAGTTAATACACATTAACCAAATCAATAAAAAAGAGGGGCGCCCCACACATTTTCCCATAAAAAATACCCCTTTCGGGGCATTTTTTTATAAACCAACAGCCATACAATCAGCCGTTTCTATTTCTTTCCATCTATTATAGCCATCTTCATCTTGCGCCTGCAAATAAGCCTCGGCTACAAACCCTGCTTGCACACACTTCTGTATTGATTCGCCCCCTGCGGCTATCAATTCATACTCTTGTTCGGCATTAATTATCTCCTGCGTTTTCTCAGGCCCCGCAATCATGCCACCAAACTTGTTCCACAAAAAGAATCCCGCAGCAGCCAATAAAACCAACAAAAACAATCGTTTCAGCCACCTGCCACCACGAGAAACCTTGCCCCCACAATTTGGGCAACGTCTTGCCGATTTGCTGATTTCCTTACCGCATTCCTTACATTTAATCAAAGACATTTACATTTCTCCTTTTTATTGCAACCAAGACTGCTGCCAACGTCAACCAGAACACAAAGCATTTTTTGCACCCCAATCAAGCAGACAAAGCCCTTCCTTATTATTTCATCAACTGACGTCAACTTACTTACAAGTTTAAGTAAATTTTACACATAATTCAAGAACAAATATGCTAAATTCACCCTCCTATATACAACAAGACCCGACTTCGTCGGGTCCAAATCTTATATTTCGTTGCCGCCATTTTCCCCCAAGAACACGTCTCGCAAACGGAATTCTTTCATAATATCAACCTTGATGCCAGCGTTCTTAAAACCGCGCGCCTTACCCCCACCCTGTTCCAAGGATTGTGCCGCAACATTAAACTTTTCTACTATATCAGTCATTTCAAATGCCTCTTATCAAAACATCTCTCTGACGCAACAAACATACACTACAAAAAACTTTTTGTCAAGCCCAAGATGTCACACTATCATTATTTACACACATCCCCACCACAATCCTCTGCCACAGATTCAGCAACCTCTATTTCCACAGGGGCAATCTTGGGTTTTTCTGTATAAGGAACTTCTTTGACAACACGCACACGACGATTTTCTGCATTTCGCGTATTATCTGGGGTTGGTACCGCTAAATCCTCTTCCCCTGCGGACACAGCAACAATCTGGCTTGCTGGCACACCATATTCAATCAGCATTTTCTGTACAGCCTCGGCACGACGACCCCCCAACGCATAATTATAATTGCTTGTTCCCGATGTGTCAGTATGCCCAACCACAGAAATCTTAATATTTTTATTTTCCTGTGTTGCTTCGACCAAATGCTTAATCAATTCCTTGTATTCAGGCTTGATTATCGATTTGTTAAAATCGAAACGAACCTCGAACACTTCTTCCATTACATGCTGAGTCGGTTCCAGAGGAATCTGCTGAACCTTGATCATTGTTTTTTCACTTTGGTCTGCATGCATCTTGTCCAAACGAGAATTTATTATTTTCAACTCTTCGCGCATTTCCATCATTATATTAATAAATTCATCTCGTGTCACCAATTCATCCCCGATCATCGGAATCACCTCTGCACACTGCAAATCATCCGAGCAATCAGGGCATTTTTGACACTCCTGACACCGCATACACTCAGAACAGGTCGAACAAGTCGCACACATAGGACATGCTACAGTCGCCTCGTGTTCTTTTTTTATTTCTTCACGCATATTCGCCATAATATCCATCATCTCGTTACGCGTCACTAATTCTTCTGCGATGACTGGAATTTCTGTTGCGCATGCCAACGCATCTGGGCAATCTGGACATTTCTGACATTCCTGACAACGAAGACATTCAACACACGTCGAACACACATCACACATCGGGCACGCCACCACAGGCTGATCTTTTTCTGTTATCACAACCGCAACAGACGGCGCATTTTGTTGTGCTCGACAGGCAACATCCCCGACAGGACATTCGCCAACCGTCAAACTGTTTCCGCTGTTGCTAACACTGTTATCATTCGAACTTTTTGTAATCGTTTTGTCCCCACCATAAATATTCTGGTTAAAGACCATCGGCTGCGCCGGCTGCACCGGCGCAGGATTAACCAAACTTTCCGGCACATTAACATTATTAACAATAATCAATCCTTCACGCGCTTGACCACCAGTACGCACAGATTTCATATCGCGGGTTTCAGGATAATAACCACCCGCCACCCGTTGTGTAGTCGTTTCAACAAATCCATTACTTTCAGTCGAAGTTTGCACAACTGCACTTCCATTACCATCACGCAGTGCCAACAAAGTCCTGTTAAATCTATCTTTGCACTGACCGGCGGTCGCAAGTTGCCCACTGGCCGTAGCCGTCAACCAGCAATCAAATTTCGCCTGAGCCTCGGCCGCCAACTCTGGATTTGTTTGCGCGACATCTTTTTTCAACAAATCCATCAAATCATTATACGCCGCATATAATTCAAAGGCTTCCTGCTCATCCTCTACCACCCAATCTTTTACAGATTCTGGATACGGCGTATCACCTGTAAACGCGACCATCGTTTTATCGGCAAACAGCTCACCCATACCGGCATAACCGCTGGTTCTTGCATTATAAATAGCATATGAACGATAATTCATCGCCAGTTGATTCAAGAAAGGATCCTGATGTGGTGCTGAATAAACATCCAAGGACTCAACATAATCGACAGTAGGCGTCGCCACAACCCCCGTATATTGAGCCAATTCCCTATTACCCCCACCGCATGCCGCCAATACCAAAATCCCAGCCACAGTCAGCGCCCGAGGCAAAAACCCATTCATGACAATCGATTTATATTCCATGCTAATTCTCTTCTTTCCTTTCTTCTATTATACGATTTTTTGGCCTTTTAGTAAAGCAGAAAAACACACAAACAAAAGAACCGCCATCTGGCGGTCCATCAATTCCCCTTTAAAATTCTTGCTTTACTCTTTTCCCATTCGCGTTGCTTGATTGTTTCGCGTTTATCAACCTTGTTTTTACCGTACCCCACACCTAACAACACCTTTAATCGTCCCCGATTATTAAAATACAATTTCAGAGGCACAATCGTTGCCCCTTTTTCTTGCAATTTTCCGATCAGACGATTTATCTGATTGCGGTGCAACAACAACTGTCGACTGCGCCGTTCATCAAAGTTTACAATTCTTGCCGCTGTCGGCAATTTTTGAATCTCTACCCCAGCCAACCACAAATTATCACCCCGACGCTGCACAAAGCCATCAACAATAGTCACCAAACCATACCGGATTGATTTTATTTCTGCCCCCGTCAAAGAAATCCCAGCTTCGATAGTATCCTCGATAGAATAATTAAATCGCGCCTTGCGATTTTCCGAAACCTGACCTGATTTAATAATTTGTCTTGCCATGATGATGCGATTTTATATCAGCATCACAAAAAAAGCAAATACTTAGATAACCAAAAGTTTTTACACCATTTTCTTAATCGATTGTGCGACCTCACTCCATATCCCTATTATTTTGTATAACAAACAGGCATCTCGACAAAAATCAAACACAAACTTTTTCATACATCCCCCTATTAACAAAAACCCGCCAAAAACAATTCAAGGCGGTTGGAGGTTCGAAACTATAATTCTGCACGTTATCATCGCAGGACAGGACCATGGCCCCCATATTTATCTAATTTTATGCATTAAAACCAACGATGCAACGTACCACCATTCTGTTTCAGCCAACGTTTGGCACGTTCCACCCCTGGCCCATACAAATCACGCACAGTTGCCCAAAATTCTGCGGAATGATTCATGTGTTTAATATGCGCCAATTCATGCATTACGACATATCGCATAACATCCACAGGTGCGAACGCCAACCGCCACGAAAAAGACATTGTTCCTGTTGACGAACAACTGCCCCAGCGACTGGTTGTATCACGCAGTGCGATTCGCTTTGGCCAAAATTCGCGCGGGGTTGTCCGTATTATCTTTTTTAATTCAACCAAAAATTCAGCCTTGACAAAATCACGCACCCGTCGTTCAAACATCTCGGACTCACCACCAATCATCAACTTATCGCCATCCAATTTATTTGAACGCATTGTCGGCACATGCACCAATTCCACCACACGCCCCAAAAACTCGATTTCATCACCAGACTTTAACACAATCTTATTCGGACATTTTTGAAACACGCACTCGACCCATCTTTGCTTAGACAACAAAAAATTGATTGCGACCTTTTCTGACACTGACCAAGGCTTTGAAATATGGATTTCCCGTTTTGGATTCGGTTTTGGACGCAATGTAATATTCCGCAACCCACGCCGCGTCGTGATTACAACAGGAATTTCCTGACCCGACGACAAAGTAAAAACATATTCAGACATACTTTACTTAATTTTATCTAAAATCTCGCGCACTATTGCATCAACATCGAATCCCATCGTGCGATACACCACATCACCTGGCCCAGACATACCGAACCCATCAACACCAACAACCGCATCCGCAAATTCAAACCAAGGCGCACCGGCAGCAGCTTCTATGGCGACAACAAATCCCCGCAAAATATCTTGTTTATATTCCGCTTGCTGTGCACGGAAATCAGACACAGATAACACCGATACAACCTGAACCCCATCCCCCAATCTCTCCGCCACATCAATTGCCAAAGACACCTCGGTCCCAGTTGCTAAAATAGTCATTCGCACACGCGACGCGGACGCTGCACGAACAATATACGCACCACGCGCCAAATCAGCCCCCAAAGGTGTCGCCACCTGATGAATTTTCTGACGTGACAATACAATACACGACGGTTTATTTCTTTCGCTCAGTGCGCGCCTCCACACATAAGCAACCTCGACCCCGTTACATGGCCGAAAAACATTCATATTCGGAATCATTCGCAGCGATGGTAATTGTTCCACAGGCTGATGCGTTGGTCCATCTTCACCAACAGCCACACTATCGTGCGTCAAAACATAAACCACCGGCACACCCATCAATGCACTTAAACGCATCGCCGGCCGCATATAATCACTGAACACCAAAAATGTTGAACCAAACACCCGCAATCCCGACAAAGCCATACCATTTAAAATTGCCGCCATTGCACCTTCGCGAACACCAAAATTTATATAATTTCCTGAAAAATCATTTGCCGCAATGTCATGCGATTCACCCACGCGCACGCTGGTACTGCCCCCCAGGTCTGCACTGCCCCCAACAACACCGACACCTGCCCGTAACAATGCGTCTAAATACAGTCCCGACAACTCTCGCATAGATATTTTATCCGGCAACACAGGCCAAACCACATGTGGTAATTCATGCTTTGTTTCCCCCGACACAACCGGCACTTGCTCCATAGCAACATTTCGCCACAGTTCGTCCCCGCATACAGATATAAACTTTTGCACCAATTGCATCAATTCAGCATCACCAACACCAAATCCATGTGCCTTACTGGTCCCTGCCACAGAAGCCCCCCGCCCAATTTCTGTTTTACACTGAATGAATACAGGCACATCAGATTTTTTTGCATTTTCCAACGCACGATTTATCCGCACAAAGTCATGCCCATCAACACTAAAAAACTTCCACCCAGCGGCCACCATACGCGCAGGCACATCGACATCGGTCAATGCCGCACCATCAATACTGATTCCATTATCGTCCCACATCAGCACCAAATTATTCAACTTATATCGCCCAGCAAATGCGATTGCTTCTTGTGCAACCCCCTCCATCAAATCACCATCAGAACACAGACAATACACGCGCGCATCGGTCTTGTTTATTTTCTCGGCCAACGCCATACCAACCGCATTTCCAACCCCCTGCCCCAGCGGCCCTGTTGTGGTCTCGACACCATCTATTCCATATTCTGGATGCCCTGGCAACCCGCCCATTTTTCTGAACATCCCCATATCACCGACATTATATCCCGCCAATTTCAGCACAGAATACAACAACGCACTGCCATGCCCCACCGACATTACAAACCTATCTCGTCCGCGTCTTAAAAAATTAGCATAAACAACCGTAATAATATCCGCCGCCCCCAGCACGATACCTATATGCCCACTGCCCGCGTTACGAATCGCATGCAGCGCCCACGCACGCACCGCATTCGCCATTTCTTTTAAATCTTTGGAATTATAGTTCATGTATGATATTATATCACAAAAAGGGTGTATATAAAAATGCTAAAAATTTGGACAGACGGATCATGCCTGGGTAACCCAGGTCCTGGCGGTTGGGGATTTGTTGCAACCGACGGAAAAAACACAGCCGAACGCAGTGGCAGCGAACGCAACACAACTAATAACCGCATGGAATTGATGGCGGTAATTTGCGCATTAACAGCGGCCCGCAAACATGACGAATTGGAAATCCACACAGACAGCCAATATGTCAAAAACGGTATGCAATCCTGGCTGCGAAATTGGAAAAAAAACAATTGGCGCACAGCAGATAAAAAACCGGTCAAGAACCAAGATTTATGGCAAAAACTGGACGAACTGGCATCTGCAAAAAAAATACATTGGTTCTGGGTACGCGGTCACAACGGCGACGAAATGAACGAACGCGTTGATACACTGGCACGCACAGCGGCCGAATCGCTGAAACAATCCTGATGTATTATCTGTAAATCGGATTAGTTGTTGGATAATGACAACCGTTTTCACGGATCAGTTTGACACGATTCATCCAACCTTTTAAAAAGACTTTTTGCCCCGGTCTTTCTGCACATTTTATCAAATATTGCTGATGTGCATCTAAATAGTCATTATGTAAATCCCCCTGATAATTTTCAACTGCCTGAACTATTTCACTATCAACAACATTCCGTTCTGGCAGCCCCAACACACGACACAAATTACGCACAGCCGTAACGGGCCCAGCACCCCACCCAAACGCAAACACATCACCTCGAATATGGTCGGGCAATTCATGAAAATTATATTTTTTATAATATTTTCTGTGTGCAATATCTTCTGCATCAGCACGCGTAATGTTGCGAACATCAATTTCAGGATTATTGTTTTGCGATATGCCATAACAAGTATACCCCCCCGAATCGTTTGGATGATTGCCACAACCGCCCTCGGCACGAAATGTAGTTATCATCATCTTTTCAAACGCAGGATCGCTTGTTTGATATCTGCCACTGGTCAATATTTTATTTGAAAAAACCTTGCTGCGTTGTGGCGGCGTGCATGGTCCATTATGAACATGCGAATCGGCAAACACATCACGCCCATCAAACGATCGCCCAACAAACTTGTTCTGCATATATGTGCCGTCCCTGTCACCAATTTTAATTATATTTTCATACGTCTCAGACGTCTGCGCACACATCTCTTCATCCAGCGGATATTTTTCACAATATTGTTCTGTTGTCATATTCAACCTATCACTTTGGCGCATTGCTTCTGCACGTCGCAAAAGCTCCCTTATCTCACCCTCGATCATAACGGGCTGATATGCGCTGCGTCCTGCGAACGGCTTGTACCCAGCGGCGATATTATTCATCCGTTCTACAAAAGACTCATCGGATGACACGGTTGGAAACGACGCTGGCCTTAACAAAGACTGTCCATCAGAAGCGTTGGGTATACAGACAAAAACGATGAACAGCCGCCACAATATTTTACTCATTTGTCGTCCATGGTTGATCATTCATTATAAGGTAATATAATTCCGGGTTTTCTGAACCAGGATTGCGCAACACCGGTCGAACGACAAATATATCAACATTACATGGTGACGCGGTATTATTTTGATACTCGGTTAAATCCTGATGAAACTTAGCCGCAAAATCCATCGCCTGCAAATACGCAGCATCATCATCGGCCACACTTATTGCATCCCCCATCCACATCAGCCACATACCATGATTAACAACATTTTCCTGCCCCTGCAGGTCATCGGCAGACAATAATAACAATGGCGCAAAATCTACACCGCTTGTAAATTCGCCGGTACTAGTTTCGGTCCAGTCGTACATACCTGCGACAAAATTTATCGCCCCATACAACAAACCAGCGCTTGCCCCCATCTTGGCCAATATGCCGACATTTTTCATCGTAGAATTAAACAGCCAATCACGAACTTGCGTTGAAAATTTACTACTACGCCCCAACTTGGCTGCTTTATCTATTTTTTTCCCACCTGTCATGGCACTTTTGGTCGCACGCGCAACACGCGCAACACGCGCAACGATATTCCCACGCTGTGCGCTACGCACGGCTCGCAGCCCGCGTCGCAACTCATTTACATCGGAAAAACTCTTTGTTGCCTCGCGATATTTTGACACATCTTTGCTTTTTTCCACCGTTTTTATTACATCATTTTGCGTTTTAATCGCTTCTTCCAATCTATTCATTTCGCTAATTTTATCAGCAGTTTTTGCTGCATCAGGCAGGTCTTTCAGTTTCTTTAACTCGGCAGACAACCGCGTAACCTCATGCGTTGCCTGTACATACTTTGCAACATCTGGTGATTTGCTTAGTGTTTTTATCGTATTGTTCAGCCCCTTTAATGCTCGGGATGCACGTGCGGACTTTGTCGCCCCCAAAACAACCGTCCCGCCCCCCATAGTAGCAACAGTAATCGCAACATCAGCCGCCATTTCTAAATAGGACAACCATTGTAAATTCACATCACCCGCGACATAGTAATCATTTGTATCGTCTTCCATATTCACTGTACTTTCCCGCATTACAGTATTAACAACTGTCCTGTTGCGAGCCTTAGCACTGCGATCGGTACACATCCCACCCCTGCCAGACGGATATAATTGATCGATATTGTTTTTTATGTACTTCAATGAAACAGTATTATTTTTATCGGGCCCAACAAAGTTACCCAACGCACCATGTTGGGTCACCATAATCCCATACCATGCAGGATCAGTATTAACCCATACTGCATCATCTGCAACGATACTTGGGCTATCGCCCCCTGATGACAAATCACGCTTTTCCCCCAGCATTATCCGCTGTTTCAAAATCCTGGGCTGAGTTTCATAGTTAACCTCTATCTCGCGCCCAGCAGGGAACACATACCGCACAGTTGTAAATTTTATTATTTCATCATCTTGCGCTTTTGCAACTTCTGGACATTTCAAAACATCTTTCAACACATCTGATGCAGCAAATGTCTGATGAATCCAAGTTTTTATTACATCTTCTGAATCATTTTCATCTACAGTGTTTGCGGTACGCAACAAAGCATCAGCAAACACACGCGACGCACATGGGGTTTGCATCGCATGGGCAGAAATACAAAACATTGAAAACAAGATACAAAAATATCTCATCAAAATACCTCAATCTTTATTTATTTGATAATGTATGGCCCACCAAGAACCGTGACCCCTTTAAGATCTATTATATCAGGTGGAACAAGTGAAATTACAGTAGCAGCGCCCCCCAACAGCCCAGCGATAACCCAACCAACTACAAGTACAGTGCCACTGACCGCAGCAGCGCCCCAAAGTCCAGTGGCACCTGCAGCGGCCAATGCAGAACTTGTGCCAACAACTGCGGCTGAACCACCTGCTACACCGGCAACTATTCCCCAACCGGTTTTATCATTGGTTGGTGATGGTGTTTCACTTAACGCAACAACATAAACAGCCAGGCCGTCGTTTGAGCATGCAGTATCGGTTAACGCATCGGCAAAGTCTTTCGCTGCCTTGATAGCTTTTTGCAAATTGCCAAACGCAACAATTGCTTCCGAGCTTGAATGTGTTTTATCCATCAATACTAGACCAGGGAATGCACGTCGGTCATTCCCTTCTTCAAAATCCAGGAAAAACTCATTTTTTTCCCCCCCATATTGTGAAAACACCTTTTGACCAGCAACATTTACCGCCGCGTCATTATCCAGATTATCCCATATTACATGATCAGAACATGCATCTGACCAATATAATTTTTGGATTTCTGACAATTCTATCTTATCGCCAGCCCCTAAACTTCTGTCGTTGTAAACCATTATCCCCGTTGGGATTACAACATACTCAAACAAGTCACTCATTTTAAACCGAAATGCATATGTCTTATCGTCATACCCAATCCAAACTTTACCATAGTCTTCTTGCGCAATAGACGAAATCTTATTTGAACACTCTGGTGTATCAATCAAGACCTCGCCGATAGCAGCAAATATTTTGCTTTTATTTGCTTTCACAATCTCTACGCTAATAACCCCTGTATCAAAAATATCATTTATTTCTTGTTGAAAATTTTCATTATCTGAAATGGCATCCATGCAATCTTCCCAGATGCCACAGTGCGCAGAATGAAATATAAAAAGAGATGCGATTAGTACGAATATTTGTTTCATTGCTCTTAATCCTTTATAGATCAATCAGAATTTCACCTTCTCTCGTAGGCAAACCCAAGTCATCTGCTGAATCAGGAGTTGTGCCATTACCTGAATCAGGGGTTGTGCCACTACCCGAATCAGGGGTTGTGCCACTACCTGAACCAGGGGTTGTGCCACTACCTGAATCAGGGGTTGTGCCACCACCCATTTCAGTAGAACCTCTTTTACAAACCGCGTCGTCGGGGTACTTTTCGCAGAATTCTTCCCGACTCAGATCGTTGAAATCACGCATTCTCGCCAGTTTTTCTTGGCGCGCATTGTATGTTTCTATCTTTTCAATTTCGATTTTTTTGTATGCACTAACACCCTTGTATGGGGCATAACCAGCTACTGCATTTTCCGTACGTTCTTCAAACGACAAATCTGAATAAACCACCGGAAACTTTGAAGCATATTCCACATAAGACGCATCACCCCCGTTCATTTCATGCAAATTGCGCAATTCCTGTTCTCGGCCCTGCATTTCCTGTTCCCACTTCTGCTCTTTGATTTCGAACGGATTTTTCATTTCAAATGCACCCTTACCACTCTGCACACCCGTCCCCGTCACAGTTGGAAACGTTGCCCCGGCACGCATCACCGTATCACCCAATGCATTTTGCTTAACATACGCATCAAACAAAGAATCTATATACCCGCCACAGGCCGTCACATAATTCCCCCCAGGTATCCGCGACAATTGTGCCATTATCAGCGGACGAATATCCGACACCTGAGTGTTTAAACATCCATTGCGTGATGCACACTCAACCGCCACCAAATTCGACACCATACTTTGACAATCTGCGGTCCCAACATCTGGCCCCATGGCATACACAGCAACCGGCTTGCGCTGATTATACATCCCATCCGGCGACCAAAACGGATTCGAAGAATAATTTTGCACATTCTGAATCACACCGTACTTAGAAAACGGTGCATCTGCATGTGCCAATGACACAAAAAACATCAAAAATATAACAAACGGCCGGAATCTCATCCTTGCTTCCTAACCTCCCCCGCGTTTTTTCTATTATATCAAAAATAAGCTTGCTATCAAATACAAAAATACCCCCAACAAAAAGAATGGGGCAAATGGTATAAACTTTTGCTTTTGGACCCACGCCCACACAGCCCCAGTTATACATGCCACTACCAATGCCACGGGCAACCCGCTTGTTCCCAACCACAATCCTCCAACACCAATCAGTTTAATATCCCCCATTCCAATTGGCGGAATCGCATCCGCATTGTTTTTACGAATAAACCAATCAAACACAAACCCAATAACCGCGGCCAACACATAGCCAAATATAGCCCCAATCACCGCATCAGGCATACTGATTGGAAAACCAAAAAAAGTTATCAAACTTATTCCTATCAACATCAGCGGAAAAAGATACGCATCTGGTATAATTCTGCGACGAAAATCCTCGACAGAAATCAAAACAGCACAAACAAGTGCCCCCACCAACAACAAAATAAACAAGATATTAAAAATCATGTTTTCCCCCTTGCCTTTCGAATCGTATGCATGCTATACTAATACTATAATATATAATAAGGATTTTGTAAAATGAGCAAAGGCTGGGATAACGCAACGCTTAAAAAATTAAAAGCATTGACTGGCAAGGGTCTGTCAACATCTGAAATCGGCAAACGGCTTGGCATGTCAAAAAATGCTATTGTCGGCAAATTAAATCGTCTGGGCTGGAACGCCAAGGCTGGCGGAACTGCTGCCATCCCGCCCAAGGATACTGAACAAAAAAAATCAACAACAAAAAAAACAACAACCAAAAAAGCGGAACCAAAGCCAGTTGCAAAAAAAACTCTGACCAAGTCCGCCCCAAAAACCGAGGCACCTAAAAAAGTCAACACAAAAACAACCGCTAAAAATCTGGCGGCACATCAGCGCATCATCCAACATTCGTTGGAAATGGCGAATCTGCGCCCTAATCAATGCCGTTGGCCAATTGGGGACCCAGATTCGGAACATTTTCATTTCTGTGGCGAGACTGTCTTCGTAGGCAAACCATATTGTTATGAACATTGTAAACAGGCGTACCAATTCACCCCACCCAAGAAAAAATAACAACAAGCTGAAATAAATGCCCAGTGCGAGAGAGAATCTTTACCAAACCCTGACACACACCGATTACGATATTGCGGGCAATGTGTTTCGTGCATATTATGACACAGATAAAAAATTGGTTATGGTATTGGATTTTGTAATCAATAACCTCAAACCAAATGTTCTGTTGGTAATAAATCCTGTGGGCAATCGCAAATGGGACGACATCCTGATGAACGATTATGCGATTGACCTGGAAACGATTCGCCCTAAAAAGGATAACAAGTATCAAAAACTGGATATCGAGTATACCGGACTGACCCAGTATGACGATTTAATACGCGCTTATGAAACAGACACAGATTTATCTGATGCGCTGGCACAGATAAACGAATTTCGCAATATGGCCGCACGACGTGCCGCCACCGAGCGTCTGGACATCGCCAATGCTGCAATTGAACGCGCACGCGAAACCACTGAAAAAACGAACGAACTTATCAAGACACAACAGACACGACTGAAACAATTGCGCAGCAAACTGACACAACAGCGCCGAAACATAGGCCACGAACCAACCAAGCAGTCGGCTGCAAAAATTTTGCGTACAGAATCCCAGATTGATGCAACCAACGACAAATTAGCACGTGCTAAAAAACGATTGGCACGCGCGCAAAACAGGCTGTACACAGCAACCGAAGACGCTGATATCGCCCGTAAAATATTGGCGCATCAGGACGAAATTGAAAATAAAAACAACCTGTCCACATCGGGGCGCCCAACGGAAATCATGGAATATTCTACACCATCTGTACCAACGGTATCGGTCCCCCAATTCAACCAGGTTATAACACTCCAAGAATCAGAATTCAAAGAACCAAAGGCAGAAGACATGGCAAAGGAAAAAAAAGTAAAGCCGTTATTTGATAAAGATCCGGAAATTTTGGACGAAGAAATCGCATTCAAGCCAATCGATTTTAATTTACCCACAGAAGATACCGCCCAAACAACACCGGATGTCGCACCGTCTGCTTCATCTGAATCAAACAGGTCATTTGAAACACCAGAATCAACCCTGCCTGTCCATGAGGAATTTGAAGAGCCGGTCAATACACCGGAATTACCAACAACCACCCAATTAAAATCTGCCGAACCGGTTGAAACATCACAATGGACCGCGCCTGTTCAATCTGAACCTGTTGCGGCACCTGTTCTAAACAGCCTTACCCCCATTGAACCACAGTCCCAACGAACGGTATCTGAAACACCATCTGACAACATCCCTTCCCCACAACCCCAGGATTTTGTCGCACCAATTCCAGAACCAGTATCATTTAACTCGGACTCGGACACATCTGAACTTTTACCATCTCAGACACAAACGTCATCAATGCCAGAAATATCACCAGCTCCAATTAATAGCGACATGCGTCCTGTATCTCCAATTGATAACGGGGTAAACAACATCCCGCATCACGCACATCATAAACCAACTGTGCTATATTACCTATTACTGGTGATATTAATTGCATTGTCAATATTTACACTGTGGATATACCAGAAATCCACAAACGACTTAACACCGGAATTAGGTATACAAACACCACCAGTCACAACCGAACAAACCACAGAACGGCCAAAACACGTCATCACACCAACAGACCCCGCAATATCCGATGTCCAGCCAGAATCAATCCCTGCGACACCAGCGGTTCCTGTACAGACGACCCAAGAAGCGCCACTTGTCAATGTGCCTGCTACCCCCCAACAAACAATCAGCACCATAAAATCTCCACCCCCAGGGTCACCATTTTTAAGCGATGAAACCGTTGAAAAAATACCGACCCAATCAATCACAGAAATTTTGGCGACAAAACCCGTGTACAATGTTTCACAAAACGCAAAAATGTTTGTGGCATCACCCGAATACGAAACAGACACACCAGCAGAACCGCCAATCGCTGAACCAACCATAACCGAAGTAACGGTCACCGAAACGGTCGTCACAGAAACACCGGACACAACAACCACAACCACTGAAACTGTTGTTATTACCCAACAGGCCGAAGTATGTTCAGACGGCGCAACACCAGATATAAATGGTTGTTGCTCGGGCGAACAGTTGATGGATATGGGCGACGGTACCTTGATGTGTTGTGGCACAGAAACGGACGAATGTTTTTTACCAATAACACAATAAAAAATCCCGCATTTGCGGGATTTTTTATTTGATTACATTTTTATTTCCATTTGAACTAAAAATGGTTATAGTTATGCTGCATTTCACTTTCCTATGGCAAGATGAAATTACATTACTTCATGAAAACAAGGAGAAAAGTTTATGTTTGAAATACAAAAAATTCATGCACGTCAAATCATGGACAGTCGTGGTAATCCAACAATCGAATGCGACATTACATTATCAGACGGCGCATTCGGACGTGCGGCGGTTCCATCAGGCGCGTCAACTGGTTCTTTCGAAGCGCTGGAACTGCGCGACGGCGGTAATGCCTATATGGGCAAAGGCGTGTTAACAGCGGTCAAAAATGTAAACGAAACAATTGCACCAGCTTTGATTGGAATGGACGCATCAAAGCAAACCGAAATCGATGAAAAAATGCTGGCATTGGACGGCACACCAAACAAAGATAAATTGGGAGCGAACGCGATATTGGCTGTTTCCATGGCATTGGCGCATGCGGTCGCAAACGCAAAAAGAATCCCTTTGTATAAATATATCGCCGAAATCTATGGCAATACCAATCCTTGTGTTTTACCGCGTCCAATGATGAACATTATCAACGGTGGTGCACATGCGGACAATGGCCTGGATGCCCAAGAATTTATGATTATTCCCAACGGTGCAAAATCCGAAATAGAAGCAATCCGCATGGGCTCTGAAATATTCCATAATCTTAAATCCATCCTGAAAAAAGGTGGCAACTCCACAAATGTTGGTGACGAAGGTGGCTTTGCGCCAAACTTCAACTCTTGCGCCGAAGCGCTGGACACAATTGTTGCGGCAATACGTTCTGCGGGATACGAGCCCGGTACCCAGGTTTCAATCGGTTTGGACGTTGCTTCGTCCGAGTTTTACAAAGACGGGATTTATCATTTCGAAGGCAAAAAATTATCTTCCGATGAAATGGTCGAATTTTATGAAAAACTAATTTCTGACTATCCTATTATTTCCATCGAAGACGCCCTGGCCGAAGAAGATTGGGCCGGTTGGAAAAAATTAACAGAAAAAATCGGCACCAAATGCCAACTGGTGGGTGACGACCTGTTTGTCACAAACCCAATTCGTCTATCGCGCGGCATTGAAAACGGTATTGCAAACGCTATTTTGATCAAAGTAAATCAAATTGGTTCTTTAACAGAAACTCTACACGCAATTAAAATGGCTCAGGACGCAAACTATGGTGTGGTTATCTCGCACCGCAGTGGCGAAACCGAAGACACAACAATTGCAGACCTTGCGGTCGCAACAAATGCTGGCCAAATCAAAACAGGCTCGATGTCACGCACAGATCGCATGGCAAAATACAACCAGTTAATTCGCATTGAAGAAGCACTGGACAAATCCGCAAAATATGGTTTATAATCACCACGGAAAGAATAAAACGGGGGGCTTTATGCCCCCTTTTATAAACACATCATGCTGAACAACATTAATTTTTTATACATTATCAAATACGCACTGTGCGTATTATTAACAATCGGAATTATTCTTGCGCCAGCCTGGATTGCGCGTCAAAACGGCAAAGGGAAACCTGACATGCACGCAATCAGATTAGGCAGTTGGATTTTCGGCTGGTCAATAATTGGATGGCTGTGGGCATTATTTTGGTCGACACGAAAATAATTAAAACCCTTTAATTTATTCCCCTGGGCAAATCGCCAAAAACATAACCGTTATACTCGCAATCATGTTCTTTATCCATACCCATTGCACAGACCTGATTCGTACCGGATATATAACGTGCGGTACACCAGTTATTTTCATTATCGCTCCCAGATCCAATAACAACATTGCCCGTATTATTAGCATGACAGAACGCATCATTTGTGTTTGCATTGGCAGGCAATGCGGCAACACACTTTACAGATTTGCCCCACTTGCTACGACGCGCTCCATTTTCCCAGCACGAACACGCCCCCCAAGACTGTATCGCAACATTTAAATTATAATCACGTGGGCACATATTTTCCCCATTTGCGATATGATACAAATCAACCAACGACCCATTGGGATCCATATCATATCGTGATCCCCCGAAATTCGCCAAACACAAATTATCTTCGTCATAAGTACCATCTTCAAAGAACTGATATTCCATAAACCGTCCCTGCAGGTTCATACACTGAATTGACAATGCAGATAAAATTTGATTATAAACCTCGGTTGCAACACCAGTCGATCTTATCGCACGATGTTCCAGCGCATATCCATCTTCGACACTTCCCTCGCCCAACAGGCCATATCTGACATATTTTTGCCCCGAACAGTTGTAATCAGAACTTAACGAATCGCCCGACGCAACCGTATTACCAGCAGAACCCGACTCATCATCGTCCAACGGCGACAAGAAATACCCATATTTATAACTATTTGACGGCAACAGATCATACGAACGACAAGCTTCTACAACATCAAACCCACCGAACACCTGCTCTATCAGTTCCGGGTCGCTACACGCTGCAATATCGCGCAATTGTTTTGCACATTCTGACTTATAGTCTCGGACCAACTCATCATTTTCATTATATTTAATCTCATACAAGGCGAACCAATCCGGCGCTCGTTCTGAATTTGCTGGGAACAACCCACTATACGGGTAATAGAAATTTTCATAATTTGTTCCGCCATACTTATCAAAACATTGTTTTACCACCGCACGACATGCGGTCAATGTATCCTCATTCTTAATTGTATCAACATATTGCGCGACAATATTACCATCAAACATATTATCACAAGAATTAACATAATCCGAACACATCTGTGAACTCAGCGCCACTTTATCTGGTTGCAGCACAACCGCTGCCTCGCCCGTCAATCCGGCCATAGCTGTTGTTATTGCGCTATCACCATTCATATAGCAACTGGCCACAAAATCAAAGCACCCTTGCTTAATCTCGGCCACTTTGGCTTTCTGGGCATAATATATTGCCAACATAGCCTTATCTAAATACTCGGCCCACACGGCATCTGCATTTTCAACACACTTATCCAGCGCATCTGCCGCAAAGTTCTTGACCCGGTTTTCAAAATTCTGCACAAAGACACGATTGCTGGGATTCTTGGACAATTTCTGATCTGCCGCCGCGACACCATCACTAAACACCAGCAACTGTTCCAACCTGTAAAAATCTTCCACACCAGCAATCGGCTTGCCTGTTGATACATCAACAAACTGTCCATCGTCCAAACACTTATGATAATTTGCACCACAAACCTGTTCGCTTAGAATTGCATTTTCAACCTCGTTAATACATGTGGTCATATCCCAAGAATTGTGTTTTTGCCTATTTTCAATACGCGCCAAATCTAACATGGCGCTGCCCTCGCGCACTGCGCCTTTCATTTTATTTTGCGTCTGTTCGATTGCGGTCTGCACAGTATTACAATCCTGCTCTATCGCCATCAGATATGCGGTTATCGCACGCTGCAACGATGCATCATTACAGTCCGCCCTTACTGCATTACGACACTGGGGATAAACCGCGCTATACAGCGCCGTCCCATTATACGAAGCGATCGCCTGCCCTGCATCGACCATACCGAAAGCATTAACTGTATCAAACGATATATTGATACTGTTCAAATCTGAAAATTTACCCCCAACTGTTGAATCTTCCTTGCGAATAGAATTCATAATCGCCTGCAACAAAGCCTTGGACGCCGAATTATCTTCGGTCAATGCGGCCTCGCCCTCGGACTGAGTACGCATGGCGGTCGCCTGTGCAGCTGTCATACCAACAACATCCAAACTTTCGTTAAATACGTTTAACTTTTCCCCTGCCTGTTCCAGAACACCACGCAATTCATCCAATTCAAACACCCGATTATTGCACGAACATCTCCGATAATCGTCATTTTTCTGCGAGCAAAACTGGTCCATACATGAAAAGTATGTATTTTTGCACTGTTCATATTCAGCGCCCGTCCGTGTATTTGACATATCAACCCCAGTCCGGGCCACAACCGGCGTCATATTTCGACCAGCATTTACATTCACGACGCTTCGCCCAGGTGCGGTTTGCGCCTTGTCACCTGCTGCTGTACTGCGCCCTGTTATTGTGCGTCCAGAATTACGCCCCGCAACGGCGACATCCCCCGTACGTGCTGTCAGTACGGTTGTACGGGGTGCATTACGTTGAACAACGGTCGCAGTCCGCACCTGGCCTGTCGCATTACCTTTGTCTGATTTCACACGCGAAACCGCCGTTCCATCACGAACAGCTGCACTTGCGACACCAACGCAAACCACCAGATTTGCAAGAAAAACCAGAACTCTCTTCATCTCTGATAAAAAGTCTAGCAAATTTACAAATTCCCACGCAAGCGAATAATACCCGCTTATTTAAACACAAAAAACGAATTTTTATTGTTGCAAACAAGTTAAAATTAATATAACATACCAGACGCCTGCGGATATGGCGGAATTGGTAGACGCGCTAGTTTCAGGTACTAGTGGTGGCAACACCTTGGAAGTTCGAGTCTTCTTATCCGCACCAGTTTTGGGGTTGTAGCTCAGTTGATAGAGCGCTACGTTCGCATCGTAGAGGTCGTGGGTTTGAGTCCCATCAGCTCCACCAAAATTTTATGCCGCACATGCGGCTTTATTAAAAGTCTTCGGGGATATGGCGGAATGGTAGACGCTGAGGACTTAAAATCCTTTGGTCATTGCGACCGTGTGGGTTCAAGTCCCACTATCCCCACCACCAAAACCAACGACCAAGAATTTGGTCGTTTTTTATATACCCTGCTATCATTGGGGGCTGTTTTGCGATAATTACAGCCTGTCTGGCGATTCGTTTAACATTTAAGGTTTCGCTCTTTTTACCACCATAAAAACGAATCGACCACCTCTGCGCATCATTTTTACACCTATATTATAAAGACAGCCAAATAAATAACTTGAAAATCAATTAATTTTATATTTATAATACGGTTATGTTTTCTGGATGTGTAGCTCAGTTGGTTAGAGCGCTTCGTTCACATCGAAGAGGTCGTTGGTTCAAGTCCAATCACATCCACCACGAACTCGATTAAAATTCCCCCCTAACTGGGGATTTTTATTTGAAATTGCTCCCACTAAAAAAAAATTACCAACAGTATACATCATTCTTTTTTGTTGTTTTTATTCTATTGACGCAATAAAAAATTAAAAAAATGTCTCAGACCGTTTTTTTTGTCTGGACAGCATTCAAAAAAAATTGCTAAGATTTGAATGTTTCATATAGGATGGGGTTAATGAAAAAGACTACAGCTATTGCATCATTCTTATTTTTAGCGACTTTGGCGGGGGGCGCGCAGGCTGCACCCATGGTTGCTACCAAGGCATATGTCGAAGATGGGCTGGAAAAAAAACAAAATACCCTAACACCGGGGGCGAATATTCAACTTAACTCCCAATTAAATGGCACAGTCGAGATATCAGCCAATCTAGACTCGGTAACTATGCATGCTGGCACAGGTATCACTATTGACGATAACAATACTATCCGCGCAAACTATGAAACTTTGCAGTTTACCTTGACGGATTCTAATGCAGCTGCAAACTTGGAAAGCGGGGCGGCCCGCATCAGTGCTATCAAACAGAACAACGGTTTACTTGGTGTTCTCACATCAGATTGGGGCCAGGTTGCAGCTGGCGAACGTGCACCCGCATCTGGTGGTGATGTCTATACCGCAATTCAAAATGCAGTTCAAAATCTATATACAGCAGGCGACGGTATCAGTATCACGGATGGTGTGATTGCCGCCAAGGGGGACACTAATAGAAATATCGAAGTTTCCACCGACGGTATTGGTATTTCGATGGATGAGTTTGATACTACTGCTGACATTACTGGTAGTGGTTATGGTGCTGGTCTATTGGAGGGGATATCGCGCGTCGCTAGAATTGAACAAAACGATAAAGGGGAAATAACCGTAAAAACAGATAAATGGAACGAAATGTGGTCAGAAGAGAACGAACCCATCAGAACGGGCCAAATTAAGGATGCTCTGGATCTAAAAACAAACGATATAATCGCAGGGCGTCTCATCAGAGTAACAGAAGAAAACACCACAGAAGATGAACTGACTAGTAATAATCTAGGCGAAAAAAATTACACAATAAACTCAACACTATACCCTGGCCAAGGAATTACATTTGTTGATAACTGCCTCGTCAGCGGAATCAGCGGCGGAATCAGCGGAACTTGCATTGCTCTCAGAACCAGCACCGCTTCTGCTCTCAGGTTTAATGAAGACGGGGAACTTTCACTATCCGGCCTAAGTTATAGCAGTATAGACGATGAAAATGCCGCAGGTGTGGAAAACGGCACCCGCCGAATCGCATCCATTACACAAAGCGAAGGTGTTATTTCTGTGACAACGGACAGCTGGGTTGAAAGCCTGACAGAATTAGACGAAGATGAATATGAGGTTCCTGCAACAGCCAAAGCCATCGTCGATGCAATTGCCCAGTCCGTCGACCCAGTTGAACTAACCGCAAACAACGCATTAGAGGCCGCAAACGAAGCCGCAGAGGATGCAAACGACGCATTACAGGCCGCAAACAGCGCCGCAGCGGTTGCAGCCGAAGCATTAGAGGCCGCAAATAACGCAATTCCAAAACCAGATCCTGATGAATGTGGCTCCCCCGAGAATCGTTGTGTATTAACATATGGGTTAAACGATGCAGGCGTATTGGCCTTTGAATGGGAAGTTATCACAAGGGCAACAGGAGAACAAGAACAATAAACCACAAGACAAATCTCTGTTGTTATGCAGGGGGGCGATACGGGAAACCGTACCGCCCTTTTTTTACCCCACTAACCACTAAAAAATCCCCCAACCGGGGGATTTTTAATTCCCCTCCCTTGAAGGGGGCGGACCGGCGCATGCCGGTGGGGAGGGTTGCTTATATAAATAAAAGTTTAGCGGGGTAAAAGTTCCCCTCCGTCGGCGGCGCACATGCGCCCCCGGGGAGGGGTGGACACGAAGCGGACGGGGTGGGTTAACCCACCTCCCGGCTACGCCGTACTCCTCCCACGGAGGAGAACTTGTCTCTGTTCTTAATTTTTTTTTAACAAGTAAATACTTAACTAAACTTTTATTTATCTAAGTAAATCCCCTTTGCTGGCGAAGGGGTGTCGGCTTTGCCGACGGGGTAGTGGTAATATATTCCGCCACTAACCACTAACCACTAACCACTAGCCACTAACCACTAAAAAATCCCCCGAACGGGGGATTTTTAATTCCCCTCCCTTGGAGGGGGCGGACCGGCGCATGCCGGTGGGGAGGGTTGCTTATATAAATAAAAGCTTACCTTAAGTATCATGCACTTGTCCCACGAAGCCTTGGCGCAGTGGGATTCCGCCACTAGCCACTAACCACTAAAAAATCCCCCGGGCGGGGGAAATATTATTTCAAATAAAACGTTATCGTTGCGACCACACGAACTTTTTTATTTATGGCCTGCCGCTCGTTCGAAGACCAACTGTCGATCGGGTCACGCGATTCGATACTAAACACACCCTGATTTGCACTTTTAATTTTCCCCAAACGAGCATCCGCATCCTTGGCAAACTGTTCGCCGGCCGCCGTAGCATTCTTGGTCGCCTGCTCTATCATTGATATTTTAATATCATTCAAACCATTAAAGATATAAATCGGCCCTGAATAATCCTCGGTAATGGTAATACCTCGACGCACCAATTCCCCCATTCTGCGAGACACATTGTCCACCAGCGCCACATCATTAGAACGCACCATTACGCCAGTTTCAATTACATACCGCCCGTCATTATTCTGATTTTTCAATTCCGCATCTGTATAGCCTGCATATTTATCCCGTACCTGAACACGCAGACTTTGAATTTCATCTGGCGCAAAGCCCTCTTCGATTAAAAATGTATTGATTTCAGTAATATCATTATCAATACGTTGTTGCAATTCCGCCAGATCCCCCCCAACACCGTTAATTTTAATATTCCAGACCGCAGTATCAGCAATAACATCGCGTTCTGCCAATCCCTTAACCGTAACGGTCCGTCCCGACATTGCACGATAAATGCCGTCACCAATAAAATATCCCCCCAGCGCAACCCCCAACGCCAAAACCGCCAACCATACCCCAGGTACCGACTTTAATTTCTGTGTGATTTTCATATGTTTCCCCCTATGTTTTTATTAAAAAAAGAACAACCATATTGCCAATGGTGCAATCACAGCCGTGAACACCCCAGACAACACAATCGCCAAACTGCTTAACCCGCCCTGTATCGGCCCCATGCGCATCGCCGCCGTAGTCCCAGCTGCATGCGACGCATTGCCAATCGCCAGCCCACACGCCATCGGATTAGTCAACCCAATCTTGCGACACACAAATCCGCTGACCGATGCGCCTAAAATCCCCGTTATAATAACAGAAGATACCGTTAATGCAACAACCCCGCCCAATTGCTCTGTAATACCAATTGCAATCGCAGTCGTCACAGATATCGATACCAAAGAACGCGCAACAACATCCCCCAAGCCAAAGAAAATACAAATAAAAATAACAGACAGCACCGAACAAATCACCCCGATTAAAATTGCCACTAATATTGAAAATGCGTGCTTGCGCAACAAAGGCAATTGCCTGTACATAGGTACCGCAAAACAAACCGTCACAGGCACCAAAAAATAGGTCAAATATTGCGCACTCAAATTATACGACTTATAATCAATCCCTGTTGCCAACAATACCAAAATCACAAAAACTGTCGCTAAAAACAACGGCGTGGTCAAAGGCAAAGGCCACCGCCGATGAAATACATATGCCACCCCAAACATAACCAACGTCAAAACCACACCAAAATAAGGGGACGCAGATAAAAAATCTATCATTTTTTACCCCCTGATTGCTTTTGCTTTCTGCCTATCAAGGCTTGTGCCGTCACACCAGTCGTAATCATTGTCACCAAATAAGCAACCAACATCAAAATCACCAATATCCACCAAACATCCGCTATTTCCGCCCAAACATCGATTATCGCAACCGCCGGCGCTATAAAAAACAAAGACATCACACCGTGGAACCAATTCGCCACATCTTCGACCCACGACAACTTAACAATTCCGAATACCAATGCCAAAAACAGCAACACCATACCATAAACACTGCCTGCAATCGGCAATGGAATAAAATGTTCCATCATCTCGCCCAACAGCACGAAACACATAATTAAGCAAAGTTGATAAATATATCGCAACCTTCCCCCCTCCAACCATCCAACTATGTCCAGGATACAATAAATTTGCAACCGATGTCAAAGCTAAATATCACGAATAATTTCCCCAATCACGTGATTTGCCAACATCAAACCAAAAGTCCCTGTTATCGTTATCACAGATCCCAAATTTTTCGCATG
>JAWPOG010000019.1:0-23867 GCA_033345155.1 Alphaproteobacteria bacterium
CTGTTGCTAGATTTAAAGAAAGATGATACATTCCAAGAAAGAGTTAAAAAACACAAGAGATATAATGCCTAAAATATCAGTACTTATGCCTGTTTATAATACGCCAGAAAAATATTTGAGAGTTGCAACAGAAATTCAACAAAACATGTTGGATTTTTTGACAAAAGATTTAAACAAGCAAAAGCAAATAAAATTAACTTTGTGTGATGATAAAAGGTGGTTTAAAATAGGTTTGCCTTTGCTGTCTGTTGCGGTGTCTAAGACATATATAGGGGTTTTCATATTTGGCTGTATTAAGATATTTTCCAAAAAAAGGTTAAGAAAATGATAGACAAGTATGTTTTAACAGATTTTTTGCAGACAACTTTCCCAAATGAATGTATAAAATATCTTGGTGAAGGCTGGACATCTATCGCGTTTCAGGTTGATGATAAAATTGTCAGAATTCCACGTGAACATCCGGGAAAATATATCAAAGAATCGGTTGTTTGTAATGTTATTCGTGATTTAATTTCTTTTTCTGTGCCATGTATTTTTGTAAATAAAAATGCGGAATTTCCATACGCTATTCACAAGAAGCTGGATGGCAGAACATGGAATATGAATTATGTTCGCGGTTTGGACGAAAAAGCACAAATGTCGTTAGCGGATGATTGTGTGGATTTTCTGTCTCAAATTCATGGACTCGATGCGGATAAAGTAAACAGTAAAACAAAATTAGAAAATATCGATTTGTATTATGAAGAATTTGCTCCTAGAGATTTTGCTGAACTTGAGTATTATTTAAAGTCATTCTTTACAGCGAATGATTTAATGATTTTGGCAAAGAAATATGATAAAGCATTAAATTTTAATGTGGTTGACAAGGTGTTTTGTCATGGCGATTTTAATGGAAATAATTGTGTCTTGGATAAAAACGATAGGCTTGCAGGGGTTTTCGATTGGGGAAATTGCGGAATAGGAGAACGAACTAAAGATTTTATGCGGTTGTTCTTTTCTGATTCTGGTAAAGAATTCTTTAATATCGTATCACAGAAGTATGAACAAAAAACGGGTGTGCATATTGATGAAAATAGATTGCATCAGTTAAATATGGTGGAAACGGTTAACTTAGTTTATTGGTTAAATGTCCAAGAATCTTTGCATGCAATAAAAGAAAGCGATTTAGAAGCATGGGTAATACCAGCTATTGGTAATTTTATCAGTGGTTAAATATGGGTTATTGTTAATTGTATGCCCTGTTGGTTGTTGTGGTTGGTATAGCTGATATATTTTGCGGTATATTGTTTTTTGTATTTGTATAGGTCCCACAATTGTTTTGCTTTTTTTGTAATGAACGCTTGTGAGTTTTTATTGTTTGTTCTAAAAAATATATCTGTTAAAAGGTAATTAATTTTCCATAAAAAAGTTTGATTATATTCTTCCTCGCTCAAAGGCGAGTTATTTATCTGTACCGGCATATATGCCAGAATACTGGCGGAGTTATAAAAAAAGAACGGTGTAAAATTCTATTCAACACTCGTTTGATGATAGCTTATTTTTTGCGAATGCAAAAAAAGTACACATTTGAAAATTCTGTTGCTAGATTTAAAGAAAGATGATACATTCCAAGAAAGAGTTAAAAAACACAAGAGATATAATGCCTAAAATATCATTTTTGATAGGCTTTACACATGTCAAAGGAGAAAGTATGCGATTTGAATATGTAGAGATCAAAACAGAACAAAATATATTTCTTAATGGTTTTTATTCTGGTAACAATGGCAAAGATTGTGTTGTATTTATTCCTGGGGCTGCAGGAAATTTTATGGAAAGTAAGTTTTCACGCGTATTGGCACAAATTTGTATTGAAAACGGAATAGATTTTTTATTTGCACATAATCAAGGATCTTTTCAGATTATAAATTTTCCTTGTTTAAAGGAAGAGGGAAAACTTTCTAATGTGATGAAAGGTGCTGCCTATGAACATTTTGAAGATTGTGTATATGATTTGGAGGCATGGATGGATTTTGTATCAAAATATGAAAATGTGTATTTAATAGCACACAGTTTAGGTTGTAATAAAATAGTGCATTATCTACAAAACCACAAACCATTCAATTTTAAAAAACTTGTTTTGTTAGCTCCACAAGATAGTGTGAATTTTCCAAAATTACCTATGCACGAAGGTATGTTAGAAGAAGCTAAAATGAATATAGCTAATAATCAACCAGACAAACTTTTGACTAAGAAGTTATTGGGTGGTTGTGTAATTTCAAGTCAGACTTATTATGATTTTATAAACAATAAGAAGATTAATAATATCCCTTATAAAACCCAAAATGGTGATATGTCAGCCCTTAAAAAAATAGAATGCCCTGTATTTGTTGTTATTGGTTCGAAAGAAGACGAAAAAGCGGAAGAATATATGCAAAAAATAGCAAGTACTGTTTTGAATGGGAAATCCGTCGTGATTCCAGGTGCAAATCATGTGTTCAAGAATCAAGAAGATACGCTGGCTGTGGAAATTATAAATTTTTTACAAAATTCTTAACTACGTATAGTTTTTTGTCTTGGTATGCTATCAAAACTCATCCTTTCTTTACCGTTATATTAGAAGAAAATAATAGATAAAATCAAGGTCTTTATTAACTTGACTTTCGGCGACTTTAGAGCGGTAATTGCGTGACGTTATAAAGGAGTCGATTAATTTTTATGGCGGTGGGTCGTGGGATTCCCTCGGCATAAATGCCTGTGGGGCATTCGTGACGATTTCAATGCGCTTCGCTTTTGAAATCTACTCATTGTCGAACCCAGCAACTTCGTTGCAGTGTTCAACCCGATGCCAATCACGATAAAAATAAAATGGTCGCAAGGACCATTTAATTTTTCTGGCGGATGGTGAGGGATTCGAACCCCCGGTGGAGTTGCCCCCACAACGGTTTTCAAGACCGCCGCATTCGACCGCTCTGCCAACCATCCTAAACTTTTTTTTCTTGCCGGCGGTCTTTCAAACCGACGGTTTTGGTGCTGCACATAATTTCATTATGTTCGCACCGCACTTCGCTGGCGCTTCGTAGTCAAGACGCGCATGCATTCGACCGCGGCTACCAACCATCCTAAACTTTTTTTCATTTCCGTCGGTCTTTCAACCCGCATTTTTGGTCAACAGCGCATATTGTACATTATTTTTTTCGCATTGCAAATATAAAAATTGCCAGACCAACAAAAAACATTATCAAAGATAACAACTGCCCCATCGTCAGCCCCCAAGATGTCAGGAAACCAATCTGGCTGTCGGGTGCGCGGAAAAATTCGCAAAACATGCGAAACAGCGCGTACCCCATACCCATAATCCCCCCCAACGCACCAGGGCGTTTGCGCAGATTTGTGTAACGATACAGGCAATACATTATGATAAACAGCAATACGCCTTCGGTAGCAGCCTCGTACAGTGGGCTGGGATGACGCGGTATCGAGGTGTCACCATTAAAAACCACCGCCCACGGAACATCGGTTGGACGGCCCATAACCTCGCGGTTAATGAAGTTTGCGATACGGCCAAAAAACAGCCCGATTGGTGCAACAATAGCCAATAAATCCAATATTCTCCATGCGTTTACCCTTTGGCGATGTGCAAACAAAAATGTCGCGGCTATTACCCCCAACAGGCCGCCATGAAAACTCATCCCGCCATGCCACAGCGCAAAAATTTCCAGCGGATGCGCCAGAAAATACCCCAAGTCATAGAATAAAACATACCCAAGACGACCGCCTATGATAACCCCAAGTATAATCGCGGTCAACAAATCATCCATCTGCTTTTTATTCAATGATAATGCGCCGCTCGAGCGACGCATTAAACGGCAAAACAGCCAATAACCAACCACAAATGCAACGATATAAGCCAGCGCATACCAACGGATATCTATGCCCAATATAGAAAATGCAACTGGCGAAATCGTATCAATTGTAATTGCCACAGGAATACTATTTTACTTTTTGTGATTGGTTTGCGGAAATGACATCAAGACGCGCTTTGCGTGCAGCTTCGTATTGTGCTACGATGGCTGTGCTCATTTTACTTTTGACCTCGATACCATAGCGAGCCAACATTTCTTTAAGCTCTTCACGTTTCGCTGTTTTTGCTTCGATCGTTTTAGCGCATGGATATTTACTGCACATTTCTTCTTCGATTTCTCTACCAATTTTGTGGTATTTTGCTTCGATGCCCTCCAATGCTTCATTTCTGTGATGGCGCGCAGTCAATATGGCAGTGTCTTCTGCCCTGTTAATGCCAAACCATTTTTCTTTTGCTCTGGAAAACTTTATTCTTGATGAATTCATTTTTTAATCCTTTTATTCTTGAATTTGCTGGGGCATTGTATTATATATATTTTCGAATAGCAAGGAGAAACACCATATGTTAAAACAAAAAACACAGGTTCGTAATATAAACTCGCATAATGGCGGGGGAATCGATTTATACTTGAAACGCATTTTCGCGTTAATGTTCGGGGCGGTGGGCTTGACCGCTGTTGCGGCATATATGACAATTTGGGGCGGCGGATTGCAATACCTGATTAATTTCCATACAGGTGGTATGTCGGCTTTGTACTATATTTTATTGTTTGGTGGGCTGGCATTGTCCATTTGGGCGCAGGTGCGTGTATTTAATATGAAACCCGCGTCGGCGGCGCTGTTGCTGGCATTGTATGCGATACTGATTGGGGTGACAATGACCCCTTTGATTGCAAGCGCACTGGCAGTGAACCCCGCATCCATACTTATGGCGTTTATTGTTGCGGCACTGATGTTCGCATGTATGGCGATGTTTGGGTATAAAACGGTCAAAGATTTATCTTTCTTGGGCATTTTTCTGATGATGGGTATGATTGGCCTGATTCTGGTTGGGGTGCTATCATTTATTTGGCCCGGGATGATGGGCGGTACATTTGGCACAATAGTATGCTTTATTGGTGTGTTGGTGTTTGCACTGTTTACTGCATATGATATGCAAAACCTGAAACGCGCGTATGCTGTTATTGGGGACGACAACCAGAAAAATCAATTGGCTGTTCTGGGGGCGTTGCATCTGTATATTTCATTTATTGCAATGTTCCAGTATTTGTTAAGTTTGTTTAACCGTGAATAAGCAGTAAGTAAAACAAGGAGAAAAATAAAATGGCTTATAAAATTGACCCAAGCAAATGTATCGGTTGCCATACCTGTATGGGGGTTTGTCCAGTTGCCGCAATTTCAACAGGCGCAGATGGCAAGTGTGTAATTGACCCCAGTAAATGCATATCCTGTGGCACATGTGCCGCAATTTGTCCGGTTGGCGCAATTGCACCCGAACTGAAATAAATAAAAATCCCCTAAAATTGGGGATTTTTTGGTGTTTATTTACCAATGGTTTTTTTATAATTTTCCCACTTGCATTTATTTTTGTGTTTCTATATAATACCCCCTGCACGGAGCGTTGGCAGAGTGGTAATGCAGCAGATTGCTAATCTGTGACCGGGTTTTTCGGTCCATAGGTTCGAGTCCTATACGCTCCGCCATAAAAATTCAACCGACCTTTTGGTCGGTTTAATTTTTATAACGGAAAGTAGGACGAGAACCGTAAAAGGTTCGATACGGAGTAGATTTGGGAAACGCAGTGCCCCCAAATCGTCACGAGTGGAGAGGGGTATCCCCGCCAACGACGTTGGTGGGGAGTCCAGTCCTATACGCTCCGCCAAAAATTCAACCCGACTTTTGTCGGGTTTAATTTTTGTGTCTTGACTTACGTGGGGTAATCGTGCCATAATAGGGGTATGACAATTCGTTTTATTAATTTTTACTGTTGTCGTTAATAAGACACTTTCGCAAACTTAATTTGTTTGCATTTCAAACACACACTTACTAAAATCCCAATATTAATAAACCGAAAGGACGTATACAATGACGATCAGACTATATAATACATTAACCCGCAAACTAGAAGAGTTTAAACCATTAGAGCAAGGCAAGATGGGGTTCTATACATGCGGTCCAACGGTTTATTGGGATGCACACATTGGAAACATGCGCACTATTGTTAACAGCGACATCATCAAACGCGTTTTCATTGAAAATGGATATGATGTAACACATGTTATGAATTTTACAGACGTCGGACATTTAACCAGTGATGCTGACTCGGGTGATGACAAAATGGAAAAGGGCGCTGCACGTGAAAACATGTCCGTATGGGACGTTGCCCAAAAATATATCAACAACTTTCTGCACGATGCTGATTTATTGAATATAATCCGTCCAACACATACGCCACGTGCAACCGATCATATTGCAGAACAAATTGCCCAGGTCCAAAAATTAGAGGAATTAGGCTATACCTATGAAATCCCAGGCGACGGTATTTATTATGATACATCCAAATTTGCCGCGTATGGTGCATTGGGGGGCCAGAATCTGTCTGAATTGCGTGGTGGGGCCCGTATTGATGATTCTGGCAAGCGTAATTCTACAGACTTTGCACTGTGGAAATATTCACCAACGGACACAAAACGTCAAATGGAATGGGACAGTCCATGGGGCATAGGATTTCCCGGCTGGCACATTGAATGCAGTGCAATGAGCATGAAATACCTGGGCAAACACTTTGATTTGCATGTCGGCGGCCAAGAACATGCCAAGGTTCATCATTCCAATGAAATCGCACAAAGCGAACCTATTGTTGGTGCGCCATGGGTTACATACTGGGTCCACTTTGAATGGCTGTTATTGAAAGACGGTAAAATGTCAAAATCCGCAGGTACAGCATATACGGTTCGTACATTGGTTGAACGTGGCTATGACCCGATGGCATACAGATATTTATTACTGCAAAGCCATTATCGTCAACCGCTGGAATTTTCGTTTGAATCCTTGGATGCCGCATCCGCTGGGTATAAAAACATTGTTCGTAAAATCACCGATTTAATCAATTCCGACAATATGGGCATACTAGATTCTGCAACATATGATGTGTGGCACGACAAAATACTGGCACCAGCATCTGACAACTTTAAAACCGCAGAATCATTGGTCGTTATCCAGGAATTATTAAAGGATATGACTGTAAATCCTGCAACAAAGATTGCTTTGTTTGAATTTATTGATCGACTGTTGGGACTGCAATTCATTGACCGCGCGCAAAAGTTGCGTGCGCTGGAAAATGAAAGTGCGCCGGCGGAAGTAGTCGAATTGGCGGAAAAACGCGCGGTGGCCAAGACCAATAAAGACTGGACTGTGGCGGATGCACTGCGAGCAAAGATTGACGCGGCGGGTTGGTCGGTCATTGACAGCAAAGACGGGTATAAAATTGTCAAAAAGGCATAAATTGCTAAAAATATAAAAAATAATAAAAATCTGTTGAAATTTGGGCAATATTGGTGTATATTGCCCCACGTTAACAATAGAGGAAATTTCCATGAACTATCCATATATGCCAAAATCAACTGCACTGTGGTTAATTGAAAACACAGCACTGACATTTGAACAAATTGCTGATTTCTGTGGTCTGCACGAATTGGAAGTCAAAAATATTGCAGATGCTGAAACATATAAAATTCAGCCATTAAACCCAATTTTAAGTGGTCAGTTAACACGCGAAGATATTGAAAAATGCGAGGCAGATGCGTCCGCATGTTTAACATTGCGCAAAGAAATCGTTGATGCCCAGCAAAAACAAAATAAACGCGGCATTGGATATACACCAAAATTGCATCGTCAGAACCGTCTGGGCGGCATTTTGTGGATTTTAAAGAACTATCCAGAACTGTCTGATGGTCAGGTGGCGCGCCTGATGCGCAGCACAAACCCAACGGTTGCATCGGTTCGCAATAAAACACATGCGTCTTATTCTGTTATCCAAATTCAAAACCCAATCGTTTTGGGGCTGGTGTCAGAATCAGCGATTCATGATGCTGTTGCCAAGGCTCAGAAACAGGCAAATGCACCCAAGAAGAAAAGCAAAAAGAAATAATAAAAACAATCTTTTTGATGGGTGATTTACAGAAAAATTTTAACAACTGTGACGGGGTAATTGATGGTAAAAAAACTGGACGAAGCAACGCGTTTATTGGTTGATTCTTTGCCGGAAAACCTGCAAAAATTGGCATATAACGCAATTGAAAATGGCTATATGTCGCGTATGGATTTTGCATCCGCAACCGAAGCGGACGAAATCCCAACCGAAGAACATGATGAAGTTTTAGATTTCTTTCAGCAAGATTTGGGGCTGGAGGTGTTGGAATCAGATAACTATCCCCAAGACCTGAGCCGATATTACGGCACAGACGAGGATGATGCGCCCCGCGACAAAACCCGTAATTTGCTGAATGCTGACGCAGAACAAGTTGATGTTAATGACGATAACTATGAACATTATGCAAAGCAATTGGAACGCAGCCAGACCGGTTCGTTGGTTCTGGGGGTCCAGGATTCTGTTCAGTCGTATTTGAAACAAATTGGTACGGTGCAACTGTTGACTGCGGCTGGCGAAGTCGCAATTGCTCAACGCATCGAGGCAGCGTCACGTCTGATGGTGTACGGCCTGTGCGAAAGCCCGATGACAATTCAAGCCATGCTGGATTGGTATCAGCAGTTGCTAAACGAAGATATTCGTTTGCGCTATATCGTTAATTTGGAAGTTATGTATTCCAGCGATTCTGAACAAAAATCGTTGGCAGCGCTGTCCGAAGCCTTGAAATCTAAGGGGGTCGAACATGTCGATGAACTGGACGATGACGATTTGGACGATTTAGCAAACGCTTCGGTCAATAATGAAGAAGACGAAGATGAATTAGACGAAGAAGACGGAATAAAAAAAGAAGATACCCCGCGCAGCACATCAGGTGTTCCAATCCCTGTTATGGAAGAATCCTTGATGCCGATGGTTTTGGAATTGTTTACAAAAATCAAACGCATATTTAACAGTATGCAAAAGTTGCAGGTCAAGCGTCTGGAAAATCTGTTATCGTCCGATACACCCGATGAGGCACTGGAAAAGAAATACACAAAACTGCGTTTGGAACTGTTTGAACATGTCAGCAAAATCCGCCTGAATGACGACAGAATTGCAGAAATTTTGGAACAATTGACCAAACGTGACCAGTTACTGATGGGGCTTGAGGGAAAATTGTTGCGTCTGGCATTGGCAAACAAGGTCAAACGCGAAGATTTCTTGGCTGAATATGCAGGGAATGAATTAAACCGTAACTGGGTTAAAAAGTTGCAAAAACATAAAAATCCGGTTTGGGCAAGTTTTGCAAAAAAACACGAAATGGATATTCTGAAAATCCAAGCAGATATTACCGCAATTGCCAATGAAACAGGACAACCTACATCGGAATACAAAAAAGTTGTAGAGCTGGTACGTCGTGGACAAACCGAAGCAGCACGCGCAAAACGTGAAATGATCGAGGCGAATTTGCGTCTGGTTATTAAATTCGCAAAAAAATCTAGCAATCGGGGATTGGGATTGGATTTTTCGGACTTAGTTCAAGACGGCAATATCGGCTTGATGAAGGCTGTTGATAAATTTGACTATCGTTTGGGGAATAAATTTTCTACGTATGCGACAAATTGGATTCAACAAGGCATTTCCCGCAGTATCGCTGATCAGGCGCGTACAATTCGCATTCCTGTGCATATGATTGATAATATTCACAAGATTCAACGCGCCACGCGTCAGTTCATGCATAAATATGGTCGCCAACCAACCGCTGAAGAATTGTCCAGAATTATCTATTTGCCTGTGGACAAGATTCACAAGGCCATGAAGGTGAATTTGAAGCCTATTTCATTAGAGGCGCCTGTCGGGACAGAAGATGACAGTTCTCGTATCGAAATTATCGCAGATGAAACAGCGAAAAATCCGTTCACATCAGCGGCACAAAAAAACCTGCGCGAAATTGTGACCAGGATTCTGTCCGAACTGGACCCAAAAGAAGAAACTGTTTTGCGTCAACGTTTTGGTATGTCCACCAATAAAACCAGCACCCTGGAAGAAGTTGGTGAATATATCGGGGTGACCCGCGAACGCATCCGTCAGATTGAACAAAAAGCGTTGAATAAGTTAAAACATCCGACGCGTGCACGCAAATTACGCAGCTTCTTGGAAGACTGATAAAAACCCCGCCATATATGTGCGGGGTTAATTTTTTTGTGATTTTTACATAAAACTTATCGGATTTACATCAATTTTAACACGAATGTTGGCGGGTCGTTTTACCTTGGCCAGCCAATGGGATACCGCCGGTTGCAGGGCAGCATTCTGGGCGCCCGATACTAAAAAGCGCATGCGATACCAGTTACGAATTTGATAAACCTGGGCGATAATTGGCCCCATTATTTTTGCACCTGTTAACATAGGTGCGGCAGCAGCCAAATCCGCACAATATTTTTGCAGGACAGATTCTCGTTCGCCTTCGACAATAATAGCAATCAGCTGGCCATATGGAGGCATTTGCGCCGCACGGCGCCCCGCCATATCTGTCAGCATAAAATCATCACGAGAACCCGAACAAATTGCCGCAAAAACTGGATGATCAGGCTGGTATGTTTGCATCAAAACACGGCCCGGGTTAGCACCCCGCCCCGCCCGGCCCGCAACCTGAAACAGTTGCTGAAAAGTATGTTCGGCAGCACGAAAATCCGTACCAAACAACCCCATATCCGCATCAATGACCCCAACCAGAGTCAGGTTTGGAAAGTGATGACCCTTGGCCAGAATTTGCGTTCCGATAACTATATCTATTTCGCCGTTTTCCATTTTGTGGACCAAACGTTCCAATGCCTGACGCGATGTGATTATGTCGCTGGACACCAATGCGGTGCGGGCAGACGGAAAACGAACATTAACCTCTTGCTGGATTTTTTCAATTCCCACCCCACGCATAGAAACATCGGTGCCACAATCTGGGCAGGTGCGCATCAATGGTGAAACACGACCACACATGTGACATTGTAATTTACTGATGCGTTTATGATAGGTCATGCCAACACTGCAATCAGGACAGGTCGCGGTCCAACCGCATTTTTTACATTGGACAATTGGCGCAAAGCCACGACGATTTATAAACAACATTGTCTGATGTCCAGCAGCCAAAGTTTCTGATATTGCCGAGCATAATGGATCTGATAAAAATCCGGTTTGTTCGACTTCGTTTGCGGTATATGGGGCCGGACGATTTTCACGCAAATCAATCGTTGCGATTGTTGGTAACTGAGCCCCGCCAAATCGCGTTGTTAATTGCAGGCGAGCGTATTTGCCGTTGTTTACATTTTCCAATGTTTCAGCAGCTGGAGTGGCACTGGCCAAAACAACTGGGAACCCGGCAATTTTTGCCCGTAAAATTGCCATGTCACGGGCGTGATAATTGCCCATATCTTCCTGCTTATACGATGTGTCGTGTTCTTCGTCTATGACAATCAGACCCAAATCCTGCCAAGGCAAGAACAATGCGCTGCGTGTGCCGACCACCATTTTGACCCGACCATTCAGAACACCATGCCAAATTTCACGACGACGGGCTGCGGTTAAATTGCTGTGCCAAACAACCGGTGGTGCGCCAAATCGCGATTCAAAACGCGATATAAACTGGGCCGTCAAAGCAATTTCCGGCATCATCAACAATACTGATTTGCCACTTTTATAGGCGCGCCAGGCGGAATCAAAATAAACCTGGGTTTTACCGCTGCCCGTGATGCCGTCCAACAAATGAACCGAAAAGCCACCTTGGTTGATGGCCTTGCCAATTGTGTCCGCCGCCAATTGTTGCTGGTTGTTCAATTTTATGTCGCCCGTATCACAATAGGCTTCGGGGATAAAGTGCCGCGATTTAGCCTGGGTGCCAGATGGAATCAATGTCCCGTTCTTTATCATTGTGCGCACAACCGACGATGATACATGGGCGATATTCTGGATGTCTGATACAGTCATTGGTTCGTTGTCGTTCGAAGAAAAAGCATCCATAACCGCTATGCGATTTTGAGTCATACGAGTATCAGATTCAAAATTGAATGAATAAAGAGGCTCCGTCCGAGGAACCGAAAACGCATCAGGAATATTTACAATCAAACGCAAAACCGTACCAGGCGCCATCAGTGTCCAATCTGACATGCGTTTTAGCCATTGTAAATCTGTGATGTTCAGACGCGAGTCATGCACCGCCGATACATCGTAAATTTTTTCCGAGGGCAGATTACTGTCCCCAACACCCCAAACGACACCCAGGCATGGACGATTCATGACATGCACCGACACAAATGTACCAATGTCCGCAGGCGCAGTCAGCCGATAGTCATAACCGCCGTTCGGGATATTGGATATTAAAACTTTTACAACTGTGCCAGAATTGAACATGTTTATAAAGTACTTGTTTTTTTCTTTTTTTTCAATACCATTTATGACATAAAAATTTGCGAGAGATTCTATGAACTGGTGGCGCTTGTATTTTGAGATTTGCGATTTCTTGGTGGGACTGGTACCAAACCGTGCTTGGCGTGAAAAAATTAGACGCGAAGAACTGTATGATTATCGTAAAAAATTTAATGCGTTAAGGGCCGCCCTGCCATGTAACGAATTCAAGAATATACGCATCATCAAAGGTGGCTGGAATATCGGATTTATAATTGACAATAAATATGTTTGCAAAATTCGAAAGTTCTGCAACAAGGATGTCCCAGCAGATAAGATTATTCGGGAAAAAAGGATAACTGATGCGTTTGCACCAATCGTACCAGTGCGCATTCCCCGAATAGAAATTGTTAAATCACAAGGATACATTTTCTATAAATACGGATTTATTCCTGGAAAAAACTTGAACCGCATGCCGTTGCGAATAATCGAGAAAAACGGGTGGAAATGGGGAAAACAACTGGCAGAATTTATTGACGCAATGCATAATGCGGACCCGGTGGAACTGGCAGATTTAAAAACATCCGACGGGGATGGTTGGAACCATCATGATATTTGCAACAACATAATTGTTGATACAAAGACAATGAATATTGTTGGACTGATTGACTGGGAATATTCTGGATGGGGGCCATTGGAAACGGAATTCAGAAATTGCACCGCGTTTTCCAAAAAAATGCGAGATTCTGGTATAGGTACCGCAATTCAGCTGGAATATCATGTTATGCAGAAAAGAAAGAAATCCGATATAAAAAAACATAAAAGCGCATAAGGTTGTATCGTTGTCGACAGACGGGGTGTAATTTTGGACTTTTAATTTATTAGAAAAATTATTAAAATTGTGTGCAGAAAAAGGGTATTTACTATGTCAAACACAGATAAAATTGTTTTAACGGGGATTAAGCCAACTGGTATGCCACATTTTGGCAATTATGTTGGTGCATTAAAACCGTTGATTGAACAATCAAAAACGCACAAGACCTTTATCTTTATTGCGGATTTACATGCGTTGAACACAATACACAATGCGTCACAAATACGGCAACACACATACGAAATTGCTGCGCTGTTGGTGGCGTTGGGGCTGAATCTGGAAAACGCAATTCTGTTCCGCCAATCGGATATCGATGAAATTTATCAGTTGAACACATTGCTGATGAACATCACGCCCAAGGGGCTGATGAATCGCGCCCATTCGTACAAGGCAGCGATGGACAAGAACGTGGCCGCGGGTTTGGATGTTGATGCCGGTATTAACATGGGGTTGTACACATATCCTGTTCTGATGACTGCTGATATCCTGCTGTACAATTCTGATATTGTTCCCGTCGGCGCAGACCAGAAACAACATGTCGAATTTGCGCGCGATATCGCGGAATATTTCAATCGTGCATACGGCAACATGTTCAAGTTGCCCGAACCTGTGATTGGTGCTGATACTGGTTTAATCCCTGGATTAGATGGAAGAAAAATGAGCAAGTCTTATGACAACACCATCGCTTTGTTTGCACCCGAATCCGAACTGAGAAAGAAAATTATGCGAATTATCACGGATTCTAAATTGCCTGCGGATAAAAAAGACCCAGACGAATCCACGATTTATCAGTTGTATAAACATTTCGCAACTGCGGAACAGGTGGTAGATTTTGCTGAAAAATTCCGCGCGGGTGGCATGGGCTATGGCAATGCAAAAAAGATTCTGTTTGAGCAAATCAATTCTGTTCTGGCTGCGCCACGTGCCGAGTATGATCGTTTGATGGCAAACACAGATGAAATTGATAAAATCTTGGCGTCAGGTGCGGCGCGTGCGCGCGCCGTTGCGCAAGAAACCATCGCACGAGTTAAACACGCTATGTTGGGATGATTTAAAAAACGAGGGAGCAGATATGAAAAAAGCGTTTATCTGGATTGGAACGGTTATTGGGGTGGCGGCGGTGATGGCATTAGTGTTTGGCGCACTTGAACGGGGCGCAACACCACGCACAATCGTAACAAATGGCGAATGTCTGACGACTGCGCCACGTGACAAGACAGCAATCACTTTGCGCGTAACAACAATTGCGACGACCGCGGTTGAGTCTATGCGTGCTGCAACAACACAAATGGCAGAAATTACACAATATCTGAAGGATATGCCTGTCGAGATGCAAACCACCCAGTTCAATTCATACGAAAAAACAGAATGGAATCCCGACAGGCGAGAATCTGTGCCACTGGGAATCGAAACGGTGATTGCTGTCGAAGTTTCCGCCGACGGCGTTAATGTAATTGAGGGGATTTTGTCCGATTTTGCAGGAATCCCGAATGTCTATTCTGAAAACCTGCGTATGTACACCAGCCCGAAAAAGATAAAATCAATAACCGAGGAATGTTTGTCTGTTGCGGTTGAAAACGCACGTGAACGTGCAGACGCATTGGTTGCGGCCGATGGTGGCAAGGCCGGAAAACTGTTGTCGGTATCATACAATACAAACGCAGATAATATTGCCCAGCCAACTGGTGACCTGATGCGAACAAAACTGACATCTGCGTCAGTGGCAATGGATAGCGTTGCCGGCACAATCGTGTCGCGCGACACCGATGTATCTGTATCTGTCTCGGCAGTATTTGAAATAAAATAGAGCGTAAATGGAAAATGCGGTTACGGATTTTCTGGGATACTTAACAGGGGTGAAAAATTATTCGCCCCATACCGCAACCGCCTATGAAAGCGATATTCGGGATTTTTTAGCGTTTTATGAAAGGTTTAATGGAACAGAGGTATTTCCACCTGATTTGTCACAAGCAGACGCAATATGTTTTCGTTCTTTTCTGGCCGACCGACAAAAGCGTGGCATGTCAGCAAAATCAACAGCGCGCGCTTTGTCGTCTTTGCGTAGTTTTTATAAATTCTTGGCCAAGAGTTACGGTGTTAAAAACGATGTGTTAAGTTTGATTTCTTCGCCAAAGGTTCCCCGAAAATTATCCAAGGCAATTGACCCAATTGATGTAAAAAATATGCGCGACGCAATTCATGAAATAGATATAAATAAACCATGGGTTGCCGCGCGTGATTGGGCCTTGGTTGTGTTGTTGTTTGGGTGCGGATTGCGTATATCCGAGGCTTTGTCCCTGCGCAACCAAGATGTTCTGGGCAAACCAAATATTTTGCGTATTGTTGGCAAAGGAAATAAAGAACGTCTGGTGCCTGTGTTGCCTGCGGTTTGGAACGCGATTGACAAATATGTGTCTGTGCGCCCGTTTGGAAATATGCCCAACGACAAGCTGTTTCGCAGTGTGCGCGGTCTGCCTATGTCGCCGCGCATGGCTGAAAAAACGGTCGAGCAGTTGCGAAATTATTTGCAATTGCCAGATTATGTGACACCACATGCATTAAGGCATACATTTGCAACCGCATTACTGGCTGATGGTGCAGATTTGCGAAGCCTGCAAGAATTGTTGGGGCATTCTTCGTTGTCAACAACCCAATTGTACACCAAGGTTAATATGGCTGAAATTTCCAGCATATATGCACATGCGCATCCGCGTGCAAGCGAGTAAGAATTAAACTTGCAATACATTAAATATTTTTTATAATTTCAAGGGCGAAGATTAAATTATTCCTTTGTGCATTTTTTAAAAAATGCAGAAACGAATGATTTTTCTTCGCACAATTGAAAATCAAATTAAAAAACTAGGAGAAAACAAATGGCAATTGGTTTCGAAAAGACCACATTAAATAACCCAATCGCTGTGGAAATCCCATATGGTGATACGACACTGCGTTTGGAAACAGGCCGTATGGCAAAACAGGCAAATGGTTCGGTTTTGGCAACATTGGGTGAAACAATGGTGCTGGCAACGGTGTGCGCAGAAAAGGCCGCAGTCGAAGGTCAGGATTTCTTTCCACTGACGGTTGATTATCAGGAAAAATTTGCGTCCGCAGGTCGCATCCCAGGTTCGCGCGACAGACGCGAGGGCAAGGCTTCAACGGCAGAAACATTAACTGCGCGTTTGATTGACCGTCCAATCCGTCCGCTGTTCCCAGAGACATTCAAGAACAAGGTGCAAATTATTGCCCAGGTGTTCTCGTACGATAAAAAGAATCAGCCTGACATTTTGGCAATGATTGCATCATCTGCGGCATTGGCACTGTCTGGTGTTCCATTCCAGGGACCAATTGGTGCGGCACGTGTCGGCTATGCAGATGGTCAATATGTTCTGAACCCATCAAAAAAGGACACAGAAGAATCCGAAATGGACCTGGTTGTTGCCGCAACCAAAGACGGTGTTTTGATGGTTGAATCTGAAATCGGCGAATTGGATGAAGCAACTGTTTTGGGCGCTGTTAAATTTGGTTTTGATGCGCAACAGGCTGTTATCAACGCAATTAACGAATTAGCGGAAAAAGCAGGCAAAGAACGTTGGGCGACCCCTGAAAAGACATCTGAGCAGTTGACAATGGAATCTGATTTTGAACAATTCGCACCTGCGATTGAGGCGGCCCTGCAAATCAAAGAAAAATTGGTTCGATTGGAAACATTGGCTTCTATCCATGCCGATGCCAAGGCACGCATCGCAGAACTGTTCCCAGAATCAGAACGCGCTGCGTCAACATTGGAATCATGGGCAGACGAAGTGGTTGAAAACCTGACCGCACGCATTATGCGTGGTAATATCCTGGCGGGCAAACCACGTATTGACGGCCGTGATAACAAAACTGTGCGCCCAATTGAAATTGAATTAGGTGTTATGCCACGCGCGCACGGTTCTGCGTTATTCACACGTGGCGAAACCCAAGCGTTGGTGTCTTTGACATTGGGTGGTGGCAAGGATGCATTACCAATTGAATCCTTGGACGGTGCCGAAGAACGTGATTTCATTTTAAATTATAACTTCCCTGGCTATTCTGTCGGTGAATGCAAAGGTTTGAAGTCGCCTGGCCGTCGTGAGATTGGTCACGGAAATTTGGCGTGGCGTGCGGTTCATCCAATGGTACCAACACGCAACGAATTTGACTATGTAATCCGCATTGTGTCGGACATCTTGGAATCAAATGGTTCATCGTCAATGGCAACAACATGTGGTGCTACATTGGCTATGATGGACGGCGGTGTTCCGATGAAGCGTCCAGTGGCGGGTATTGCCATGGGCTTAATCAAAGAAGGTGACGATTACGCGATTTTGACTGACATCTTGGGTGACGAAGATCACTTGGGCGATATGGACTTCAAAGTGACCGGTACTGACCAGGGTATCACCGCCCTGCAGATGGATATTAAAATCACATCTATTACATTTGAAATCATGGAACGCGCATTGGCACAGGCAAAAGATGGCCGTATGCATATCTTGGGCAAGATTGAAAAAGCCATCGAAAAACCACGCGAAAAAGTGTCTGAATATGCCCCACAGGCATATATGATGAAAATTAACCCGGACAAGGTTCGCGAAGTAATTGGCAAGGGTGGCAGTGTGATTCAGGCGCTGGTTCGTGAAACAAACACAATTATTGATTTGGAAGATGATGGTACAGTCAAAATCATGGCAACAACCAAAGAAGACGCGGATGCTGCTATTGCACGCATCAAAGATATTGTTGCTGAACCAGAAGTAGGCATGATTTACAAGGGAACCGTATCTGGCATTAAAGACTTTGGTCTGTTTGTAAAAATCATGAATGGGTTCGAAGCCATGGTTCATATTTCTGAAATCACAGGCGAACGTATCGCAAAAATCGAAGATACAAAAATCAAAGAAGGCGATACAGTTTATGTACGCTTCTTGGGTGCTGATAAACGCGGTAAAACACGCATGTCCATGGTTGGTATCGACCAAAAAACCGGCGCTGAAATTGCAAAGGAATAATAACATGACAGCCGAACAATTAAAATGGACAGATAAACAATGGGCATCCCACATGCAGTGGGATGTCCGTGGTATCCCAGCGTTGCGCAAATGGATGACAGAAAATTATTTTCCAAGTATTGTGCAAAAAAATGGACTTTTTGTCTTTCGTATTACCAAATTGGGAATTACGTCATCTGGCGAAAAGTGTGAATTACCATTTGTGTTATCAGACAAAGCATTTGAATCATCAGAACGTGCGACACAGTATGCCAACCAAGAAATTTTACCACGCATGGAAATTCCAACTGCCTATGCCAAAAATATAGGTGTACCAAAGCGCGCGCTACAGATGTTGCACATTCATGAAAACCAAAAATAATCGGAGAGAAAAATGGATATGGATGCATTAATGGCCCAGGCTGCGGAATTACAAACCAAAGTGAACATCGCCCAAGAACAATTGGGAAAAACTATTGTCAAGGGCATCGCACAAAATGGCGCATGTATTGTTGATATGACTGGTAAATATGATTTAATTAAACTGACAATCAATCCAGATGTTTTGGCAGGCGGGGTGTCTGCTGTCGAGCAGGTTGTTATGGCAGCATATACGGACGCAAAAAACAAAGCGGATTCTATGATTGATAAAATCATGGGCGAAGCCACTGCCGGTGTTCCGATGCCATAGCGAATACAAACCCGCTGACTTGCGGGTTTTTTAATGTAAAAAACGCCCCTGTTCGGGGCGCAGCCATGAAACTTTTTGTTGCATAATTAACGATCGTCGCGTGATACAGGACGATTAATAAACATCCAAATCAACCATATCAGCGCCGCAATACCGATAATAGCATATACAATATTGCTGGCCAAAGTTGCTGGCCCAAATAAAAATGCAACCAGATCAAAACCAAAAATACCAACCAGACCCCAGTTCAGGGCCCCGATAAATGTCAATGGTATAAGAACATAGTTTGTAAGTCCTCTCATCTATTTTTTCTCCTTTTCAAGGTGTTGTACATGTCTTGTAAATAAGACACTGATATTATACACCTTTTGTTTGGGTCACGCAATCGTAATACGGCATATAGGAAAAGGTACTTGACTAAGAATCCTGCCCTATTACAAGAACATATTGCCGAACATTAAACCAAATTATAAACCCCGCAAACCTTCTTGGTGTGCGGGGTTCAGTGTTGGATGCGCATGGAAAATCAGAACCATGTCCAGGGTTGAAATACCTTTAACAGCCCCAGCGCAGTACGCTTGTCAGCATAAGTATGGCCACAGCGCGGGCATACATTAAATGGTCTGATGATGGCTTTGGCCTTTTTGAATACCAACAGCCACAAATACGCACCAACAGCCCATGCGGCTATTACCAATCCCCACGCGACATAACCAAAGTATTTATCAACTGTATTGGTGATGACTGTAATCGTTGTGACATCTGACTGTGACAGGTCGTTATAAATCTTGGTTGCCACAGGCCAAGAAGATGGACGCCATGGGTACACGTGTTCGATACCATAGTTGGTCAATAATGTTGTTCCCAGGCCGCCGGACTGTTTATCCAGCGCAGTTTTTATCGCCACGTCCAATACTTTATCAATTTCTGTCTGAGCGACACGAGTTAAATCGTCTTTGATCTTGTCCAACTGTTGATTTACCCGTGCGGCGGTATCATCAACTTTGGCGATTGTTGCGTTGGCCTTGTCTATGGCACTGTCTGCCTTATCCAGCCCTTTGTTCACTTCATCAACGGCATTATCAACAGTGTCTGTTTTAACCCCCAGCATTTTTGCAAATCCGGTCAGTTTTTTTACACCAGATGTTTTTTCGCGTGCATCGGCAGTAGCATCTGATGCTTTGGTCGTTGTTTCCTTGGCCGAGGCAGTAGTTTCCGAGACTTTATCGACCCCCTGTTCTACCATCTTGACACCATCTATGGCGACAGCAATCGGCTTTTCCAGATTAATGGAATCCGCAACGCCATCTAATAACGCTTCGTACTGTTTTACAATTCCCTTTTGCAAATCAAAGAACATTGAGACGACAATCGATTTTTTTATCGGTTGGGAATAAGTGTTCTTTATGTGTAACGGGAACCAAATTAACAGGGCAAACCATATGACTGTAAATATTAACATTGTGCGTTTGACGCCGTTTATAAGCGATTTCTTTTTGGCTACGGTTTTTGCGCCGCCCATATCGATAACTTCGATTTCTTTCTTTTTGCGTGCCATAAAAAACTCCTTTACTTTATATATTGAATTTTAGACAATCCTGACAATATATTGCAATATGTTTTTAGCGCGTTCTTTTCTGAAAATCCGCAATAGAAATGTCTGCGAACCCCGACAGAGCCTTGTGCACTTCGCCACGTGATTGAAATTCTTTGATTTTCAACACAGTGTTGTAATAAACATCTGCCTGTGTGGCATCTTGGAATGTGGCAATTTCTGTTTCTGGAATCATGTTATAATTATTGGGGCGATTTTCACGACAAAACAGTGTATAGATATAATGCAAATTATCTGCATACTGACGCGATACAGCTAAGTACATCTTGTCAGTCATTGACAGGTTTAATAATGGCATGCCACTGGGGGGCCGGCTTGTTTGTTGTTGCAACGTTAATTGTGGGGTTTTCTTTATTTGTATTTTTATTCATCTGCTGTACCTGCATAGTTTTTAATAAATTCGGATTTAAATTGGGCAAAGCGTCCCTGTTCAATTGCTTGGCGGATGTCACGCATCAGGTCTTGATAGAACCACAGGTTGTGTTGGGTCAACAATGTTGCACCCAAAATTTCATTGCACTTAATCAAGTGATGAATATAGGCGCGCGATAATTTACATGCGGGACATCCACATTTGTCATCCAATGGACTTGCGTCGTCGCGGAATTTTGCGTTGCGCATGTTCATGGTGCCATGGCGTGTAAAAGCCTGGGCGGTGCGACCGGCACGCGTTGGCATTACACAGTCGAACATATCAATCCCGCGTTCAACCGCCCCAAGTATATCCAGTGGTGTACCAACCCCCATTAAATAGCGCGGTTTGTCCGTTGGCAACAGCGGTGTTGTGGCCGCAATCATATCAAACATAACATTTTGCGGTTCGCCCACAGCAAGTCCGCCAATTGCATAGCCATCAAAACCAATTTCGGTCAATGCGCGTGCGGATTTTTCACGCAGGTCTGGAAAGTCTGCCCCCTGGACAATACCGAATATGCCATAGCCTGGACGGTCGATAAAGGCATCTTTGCTGCGACGTGCCCAACGGGTGACCATATCTACATTTTTTTCAACACGTTCGCGTGGCGCAGGTAATTTCAGACACTCGTCCAGAACCATTGTGATATTTGAATCCAATTGATGCTGAATATGAACAGAATCTTCGGGACGCAAGAAATGCTTTTTCCCACCGTCAAAGTGAGATGTGAACTGAACGCCTTCTTCGCTCATTTTTGTAAGTGTAGACAGCGACATAACCTGAAAACCGCCACTGTCGGTCAAGATTGGCCCGTGCCAGCCACCAAATTTATGCAGACCGCCCATCTGTTCCACCAAATCACCACCGGGGCGCATCATCAAATGGTAAGTATTGCCCAAAATTACTTCGGTGCCGGTTGCGGCAACTTGTTCCATGGTCAGGGCCTTGACCGTGGCGGCAGTACCCACCGCCATAAAGGCGGGCGTCTGAAAAGTACCGTGCGCCGTTTCAACCGATCCGCGGCGCGCGTTACCATCCGTTGCAATTAAATTAAATTTTAATGCCATTGTCGTTCGTTCCCTTTATCGTGTGCGCGCATTTGCCATCGCGATTTGCATTTGCTGGATGTTGGCCTGATACTGGGCCTGCATCTGGGCCAACAAACGTTGCATTTCAACAACGTTGCGCCCCAATGTAACTGCCATTATTTATCTCCCTTGACCATTATTAATGATAATGTTTGTTATATCTGAAAACTGTGTGATATTAGATTCTGGAAAGTTTTCTTTCCATATCTGCGCCAGGTTACCATTATAATCCGGCCCATCCGTTATGATTGAAATTGGCACATCAAAGAAACCACGCGAATACTTCTGAACATCTTTGGCTGTTATACTATCTGCCAACTTTACAACATTGAAAAAGTCATATATACTGCCATTCTTAGCATAGTGCGACACCAACGTGTTTAACCGCGATTTTGGCGTATCAAGCCAATCGGCGTCCCCCAGTTTAATACTGGCCGAAAAGCGTCGCAACCATTCGTCCCCCGGACAACCAGATTCATACACCCGTTTGCACGTTTGTGCAATTAGTCCCACAACCTGGGGTACATTTGATGGTGCGCATTTAGTTTCAATGTAATGCAAACCACAGTCGTTGCCCAATGCACCAACCGAAATATCATATACCAGTCCATGTTTTTGACGTATTTCATCGTACAATTCTTCTTGTAAATACACTTTGAAGCGACGTTCAGCACTACGCTCAAAAAGCTGACTGTTATCTATCTTGAAACGTTTTGGCATTGCGATAAATATACTAACATTTTTGTTGCGGTTGGATGAATGGTGCGCAATTGCGGGGCTGTAATTTGGTTCATCTGCATTTTTTACATCGTGCGTCGGCAAAAATGTAAATTTATTTTCTAACTGTTGCAACACGGTATCTGGATTCATAACCTTACCCGAAATTACAATGGTACAATTCTTGGCGGACAAACGTTTTGCCAACCAATCCAACATCTGGTCGCGAGTGAACGAGTTTATATTCTGCTCGGTCCCTAGTGTTTGGAATGAATATAATGGCGACTTAAACAAAGTGCGCGACATAAAGTCTGCTTCTTTATTGCTGTCCTTGGAACGAAACAATTCGTCCAATATAACAATACGTTCCAACTCTATTTTATCTGGCAAGAACAAAGAATTTTGCAATTGTTCCGCCAAGACATCAATTAATTTACCCACATTTTCGCCCAAGATACGACCATGTAATCTTAATTCATTGCGGGATGTAAATGCATTAATTGTACCTGCGTTTTCATGCATGTAATCCGTCATAGCCTTGCGTGTTGGGAAACGTGAGGTACCATTACACAACATGTGCTCACAAAAGTGCGTAAGCCCGTATTCATTTGGCGCCTCGTCCAGCGATCCGGTCTTGAAACTGACTGCGACATTGGTTGTTTCAATATCCATTGGGTCCAAGATGACCGCGACACCATTTGATAATCTATGTAATGTTGGATTATATTTCATGTGGCAAATCCTTTTTGAATAACAAACAACAATCGCCGTAACTGAAGAAACGATATTTTTCAGATACTGCGTGTGAATAAGCTTTTTTCATTTCGCGCATTCCCGCAAATGCCGACACCAACATAAACAATGTTGATTTTGGCAAATGAAAATTGGTCAACAGCACATCCACTGCGCGAAATTGATAGCCCGGTGTAATAAATATATCTGTTGTCGAACAAAACGGCGCAACACGGCGATATTTTACAGGATTATCGTTGCGCATTGCCGCACTTTCCAGCAATCGCAAGGACGTTGTCCCCACCGAAATCACGCGTGTGGCATTGTTGATTATTTCCGCCTGGGCTTCTGTGATA
>JAWPOG010000007.1:0-6846 GCA_033345155.1 Alphaproteobacteria bacterium
TGCGGCGACGAAGTATGTTAAAACAGCAAACGATGCCAGTGCGACGGCATGCGGTACTGGTACATATAAAGAGGCCCACACAGTATACTATGGCGGTACATCGACCTGTAACAATTGCCCGACTGGGTACGACGATGGTGCAGCAGTTGCGACCCAAGCAGAATGTATAATCAGCGTTGCAGGTGGTAAGTACGTTGGCACAGAGAACAGCGCGACATTAAGTGCCTGTGCGGGCGGAACATACAAGGCGGCACACAGTGTTGCGTATGGCTCTACATCGTCTTGCGAAACCTGCGGGACTGGGTACTACTGTCCAGCTGGCGCCGATACTCAGAGATTGTGCGCAGATTTAGGTGGCGGGTTGTACAGCGAGTCGGGCGAGGGTTCGGATGCGACAAATGATTGTTATGCGACTGTGCCGGCGACTAAGTACCTGTCATCGGCGACATCAACCAGCTTTACAACGTGTACGGCGGGGTATTATTGTCCGGGAAAGACAGTGTATTATAACAGTACCGGTGGACGTACAGGATGTGGTGCGGGTAAGTATAGTGAGGCGGGATCGGATGCGTCGTCTGACTGTGCCAGCATCAGTGCCGGTTGCCATGGCACCAGTGCAAGTTCGGCGTGTCCTAATACGTGCGCGCCGGGCACCTATTCAACAGGTGGCGCATCAGGATGCACGATTTGTGCTAACAAGCCGACCAATTCGTCGTATACTGATGCGAGAGGGAATACATCTGCTGACTGCCCATGGACTTGTGACGAAGGTTATAACCAGACATCTGATAATCAGTGTGGACAGTTCTGTACAGCAGGCATAACACATATCAAATCGAGTAATGGTTTGTCGGTGCCGTTGTATAGCAGTGCACGTACAAGTCCGGCGATTAACGTCAAGGTTAATGATTCGGTTTGTTATGGTAGTCTGGCAACCGGTCAGTCGTCTGGGGCACTGAATGTCAGGGTTGGTTCGACAACGTACCATTCGATAGATTAAAGAATTCCCCCAATTGGGGGATTTTTTATATTATGCTCACAGTATATATTGTCGCCATATTGAATGGTAATTATTAAGCCCCCTTGATGGGGGCTTTTTTACATCATGCCTGGCATGCCCGCCGGCATTTGAGGGGCGGGTTTTTCGTCAGGAATTTCGGTCATTACGGCGCCTGTGGTCAGCATTACACCCGCGGTTGACGCAGCCGCTGCAATGGCTGTTTTTACAACCTTGGCTGGGTCAATAATGCCCGCCGACATCATGTCAACATATTCGTCCGTTTGTGCATTATAGCCAAAATTATATTCGGTTGATTCCATCACCTTGCCTGTGACGATTTCGCCAGATGTACCCGCATTTTCCGCAATCTGGGCGCATGGTGCGATGATTGCACGACGCACAATGTCAATGCCAACATTTTGATCGTTGTTTGCACCATGCAGTTTTTCCAATGCACGCGTTGCGCGAACCAGTGCAACACCACCACCGGCAACAATGCCTTCGGCAACGGCAGCACGTGTGGCAGCCAGCGCGTCATCAACACGGTCTTTTTTCTCTTTTACTTCGATTTCGGTCATGCCGCCAACTTTGATAACGGCAACACCGCCAACCAATTTTGCCAATCGTTCGGACAGTTTTTCACGGTCGTAATCGCTGGTCACTGTGGTAATTGCATTACGAATTTCATCAGCACGGGCGGCGATGGTCGATTTGTCCCCTGCCCCATGAGCCAGTAATGTTGAATCTTTGGACACGATAACCTTTTTGGCGGAACCTAAAACCGCAGGTGTGATGTTTTCAAGTGTCATGCCCATGTCGTCCGAAATTACAGTTGCGCCCGTCACGATTGCAATGTCTTTTAACATTTCTTTGCGACGGTCGCCATAGCCTGGGGCCTTGACTGCGCAGACCTTTAATCCGCCACGCAGACGGTTCAGCACCAGTGTCGCCAATGCCTCGGATTCGACATCTTCGGCAATAATTAATAATGGTTTGCCCGATTGGGCGATTGGTTCCAGGATTGGCAATAATGCCTGAAGTCCGGTGATTTTCTTTTCCGATACCAAGATTTGTGCGCCATCCAGTTCCGCCAGCATTTTTTCGCTGTTGGTGACAAAGTATGGGGACATAAAGCCTTGGTCAAATTGCATGCCTTCGACGACATCGATTTCTGTGTCCAGACCTTTGGCCTCTTCGACGGTGATGACGCCTTCTTGGCCAACACGTGCCATGGCGTTTGCAATTTTTTCACCGATATCAGAATCCCCGTTTGCAGAAATTGTCGCAACCTGGGCGATTTCAGCACTGTCTTTGACGGGCCGCGCATGTGCGTCAATGTCACGAATAACGGCAGCGGTCGCCAAATCAATGCCCCGTTTAACATCCATTGGATTCATGCCAGCGGCAATTACACGACGACCTTCGCGGATTAATTTTTGCGCTAAAACAGTCGCAGTGGTTGTGCCATCGCCCGCGTCATCGCCAGCTTTTTTTGCAACCTCTTGCACCATGCGGGCGCCGATGTTTTCGGCCGGGTCTTTTAATGATACGGCCTTGGCGACAGTCACACCGTCTTTGGTTGCGACCGGTGCGCCGTATGATTTTTCAATTACAACTGTGCGACCCTTGGGGCCCATAGTGATTTTTACGGCATTTGCCAATTTATCAACGCCAATTGCCATTTTGTCTGTATCAAAAATAATTTCTTTTGCCATTGTTTGTGTCCTTATTCAATAATGCCTAAAATATCAGTTTCTTTGATTAATACATAGTCAGCGCCGTTTAACTTGATTTCGTTTGCAGTCGGTGCCCATTTCGCAAATAAAACAGTGTCGTTTTCACGAACTGTCATCGGAATTAGTTTATCGCCTTCGCGAAGTCCCGCACCAACAGCAACAACACGACCACGAGATGGTTTTTCGCGCGCATTGTCAGGAATGATGATCCCGCCGGCGGTCTTGTTTTCTTCTTCGATTCTGGTCAACAGAACATAGTTGTGTAATGGTTTGAACATAAATAACTCCTTGAAATCCATATCATTATACAAAATAGTATAATAAAAAATTCAAAACTCAATATAAATATGATAAGTTTCTATTCCAAGAGAACTGGTCATATTTGCTTAATAGTTAGTTCAAAAAACATTGATTTCAAGAGTCGTTTGTAATATTCTTGGGTAAAAAAGAAGAGGAATATAAATGTATGATAAAAATAATGTTTTCGCAAAAATGATACGCGGAGAAATTCAAACTAATAAAGTTCACGAAAATGAATATGCGATGAGTTTTTATGATATTAACCCTATGTTCAAGACGCATGTGTTGGTTATCCCAAAGGGCGAATATAAAAATATACTGGATTTTGCAAAAAATGCATCGGCCGATGAACAGGCGGGTTTCTGGGATTGCTTTGCCCAGACGGCAGAAAAATTGGGGATTAATTGCGAATTTAACTGTTTGGCGAATGCCGGGGCAAATGCGCCGTTTGTTAAGCAGTCTGTGTTCCATTTCCATTTGCATTTGGTTGCTGGCGAACGGATGCCCGCGTTCTGTGAAATGGTAAAGGAAATCAAAGCATAATGAGAATAAATGTACGCGTTATTCCCCGCGCAAAATTAAATAAAATTGAAGTTCAGCCAGATGGCACGGTGCGTGTGCATACCACTACTGCGCCAACTGACGGTAAGGCTACGGCAGATGTAATAAAAATGCTGGCGGGGCACTATGGCGTGCCGAAGACCAGTATCAGATTAATTCGTGGTGAAACATCGCGCGATAAAGTGTTTGAGATTTAATTACTTGTATTAAAATCCTGCTTTTGATACAATTATTACTGAATCCGATGGGAATTGGGTTCGGGGCTGTCTGTTATACAACAGGGGCAACCCAAAAACAGCAGAGTCAACGATGTGATGATTTACGAACCATCTCGACCGCCTGAATTTCCACGGCGGTTATTTTTTAACAATGGGGGATTTTATGCGAATTTCTGTTATGGTTTTGTTATCGCTGTGGGCGGGGGTGGCACATGCAAACCCCGACCTGAGCGCGGCGATTGAAAATGTCCGCACCGCATGCGGAAACATCAGTGCGGGACTGACCGACATGAAAAAAATGGCGGGCATTACCTCAGTGGTGACGGGCGTCGGCACGGTCGCCGGTGGCGTGGCACTGGGCACAGGACTTGCCAAGGCAAATGTCGATAAAGAAATAGAAGCCAAAGAAAAATTGCCCTTGTTGATAATTGAAAACGAACAAGCATTTAGAAATGAATTGTCAACCTATGCAAAATCAATAAATAAAACAGCAAATACAGAAATAGGACTCGCCGAGCAAAAATCTAAAAACCTGGGAAATATTCGTACGGGAACATTGGCGACCGCTACGGCAACAAATATTGCGGGCGCAATTATGTCTGGTACGAATAAGGTCAAGGGCGATTTGAAACAACAAATTGACGAATGCTTGGCATCTGTAAAAACATTATCAAACGTCCGTATGCAGGCACGCATAGACAGCAGCGCAAACGACACTGATTTGGCACGTGCGGAAAATATTATTCGTGCATGTGATGCATGGACCACGGTTGATGTCAGTTCTATTAACAATCGTTCAACGGGCGCAACCGTGTCATCTGGTATTGGTGCGGGATTGGGGCTGGCCGGCACAATAACATCTGCATCGGCAAATTCAGACGACGTTCGCAACAGCGATGACAAACAACGTGAAAAAAACCTGAACACGGCGGCAAATGTTCTGGCGGGTGGCACAACCGCGGCGGGATTATCCGCAACAATATTTAACGCAACACAAATAAGTGCAATTAAACGTGCGGCAACAGTTGCCGATGAATGCGAGGGGGCGCTGAAGTAAAATGAAAAAGATAATATTATCTATTTTTATGTCTGTAATTTCGAGTGGCGTAATGGCCAACGATGTTTCTTCTAACCAAATAGACTTAAATAAGCCCGTGCGTTGGTATGCAAAAGCCTTAAGCAATGCAATATTCACAATGCACTATAATGCAGAAGGTGCGGAACAAGCGAGTATAATTAGAAAAAAATTTTTGCAAACCTTAGATATAAGGGATGGTGTTGTATCGCTTAGCGTTGCCGAGTTTATAGAAAAATGTATGAGTGTATATCACAAACCAGATGCCGACAAAAAATGTTCAGATGCGGTGATTGATGCGGTTCGTTTCCATAATGAATTGACCAAATCGTTTACGAATTTAAATACGCTGGATATGAGCACAAAAATAGAGTGGAATTTTCGCGTTTGGTTTAATGCATTGACTGCGATTCTGGTTTCGGATTCAGCAGTCACATTAGCGAACATATTCAGCGACTATATGAAATCTGTTAATAATATGGCATCGTTAAATGATTGGCTGGCCGAGTGTAATAGAGCTTTACAGCATATTTCATCAAACAACACGCCCTATCACAAAGACGTTGTTGTCAAACTGGAATCCCATGGTTTTACATGTCAGAAATATATTGAAAGCCTGTCACAAACACAGAATGAATTTAAAGAATTATACGGTACTGAAACAGAGATAAAATTATAAGGAGTCATACAATGAACAAATCTGACTTAGAAAATTTAGTGGAAGATTACGGGTATTTTGATGCGCTTCCCGATGGTGCGCCCGCGGGGCGTGCATCACAGGCGGTGGAATACATGGCCGTCCTGCCCAAGCGGGGTAAAAAACAGGCCCTGATTGACGGGGCGGCACGCGTTGGGGTTTTGTTGCAAACCGCACGCAAACAATTCCCAGACGGAAAAACACACGAATGCCTGACATTTCCAACGGCATATCAGCAGAAATTCAAACAGCAAATTCGTGATGTTGTAAAAGCACGTGAAAAATAACCCCGCCGCCGATTATCACCCACAAAATTTTGCAATTTTGTGGGGTTCGATTCTGGGCGGTGTTTTAGTATTTCAAAACCTGCTTTTTTAATTCTGCAACCGAATCCGCAATGTGTATGTTATAGTTGTCTGTTTTGACAACAAAACCGTTTTTTTGCATGTGTTTGATAAGGCGATATAAAGGATTCCAAAAATTGTTTGAGTTCAGAAAAAACAACGGTTTTGTGGTCTCACCTATTTGTTGCATGGTCAGAATATCGGTCAATTCATTTAATGTGCCAATGCCACCCGGCAATATGATAAAGGCGTCAGATTTATTGTACATTATTTGTTTGCGTTCATTAACACCGTCAACAATTTGTACCTTGATTTCATCGTGGGCGGGTTCCTGCATGGCGATTACGTCATCAGTTGAAACGCCAATAACATCGCCACCGTTGTCCAATGCCGCCGTTGCCACCGTTCCCATCAACCCAACGTCGCCACCGCCAAACACCATACGGATTCCATTTTTTGCCAGCATGCGACCGACTGCACGCGCATCGCGTTTGAACTGGGGGTCTGTGCCCATTTGGTGTCCACAATATACTGCGATAGATTTTAGAGTGCTTGCCATTTTTCTTTTTCCTTTATTTTTATAAATTATAACATAAAATACTTATACAATGAACGAAAAGTTTTTGGATTTTGTTCGTAAATATTCTGGACAGTCTGTGGCCGTTGCGGTCAGCGGGGGTGTTGATTCTGTTTGTTTGTTGAATTGGCTGGCAAAATTAAAGATGAATGTTGTTGCGTTGCATGTGCATCATCACTTGCGGTCGGCCGCAGATGCCGAGGCGGAGTATGTCGTGGAAGCTTGTCGTGACCTGGGGGTGCCATGTCATGTCTTTCATTGGACAGAAGAAAAGCCGTCCAGTGGGTTAGAGTCCGCAGCTCGCACCGCACGGTATAAATTTATGACAGATTTTTGTC
>JAWPOG010000017.1:0-12389 GCA_033345155.1 Alphaproteobacteria bacterium
GATTAGAAATCGTCTGAACCCAAACCGATTGTTCGCCCGATTTCCGCCCACTTGCGCCATTTTACCCTTATGACAAACGCCATACTATGTAGCAAATATGTAACATTTTTGTAAATATGTCCATAAAAAACTATAAAACTCCCTTTGTTGTATCTTGCACGCTGTTTTTTACTGACAAATATTTTGAACCTTTGTATAAATAATATCGTTTTATACATGAAAAGGGTATGGAAATGGACGATATTTCAATATTATTACAAGAAGCAAAACCGCTGTACATGCGGCGCAAGCAATTACGAACAAATATCAAATATCAATGTGCTGTTGTAGCGATTGTGGCAATTTTTACCCCTATCTTTATTCACGCGCATAAATACGATGTTGATGTGAGGGCGCTGTATGCAGAATTGTATTCCAACGACACAAACACCGAATATTACATCGATGAATTTGATGCTATAGGAATCATTTAATGCGCAACACCATAGATAAGTATAAATTTATGGTGCGTAAAATCATCCGTCAAAAAACGGGTGGTGAAAATCCTGACTTGGAACAGGAAGTGTTTTTTCGTATCTGGCAAAAACAGCACTTGTATTCCAATCAGGGCAAAGAAATGTCATGGATATGTGTTATTACAAATAACATTTGCATTGACTATTTCAAAAGCAAGTTTTTCAATCAATCAAAACAACATGTTGAAATCCCGGACAATTTAAGCGATAATCGCCCAACGCCTGATGTGGTTTATTCTGATAAACAGCGCCAGCGAATAATTCTGCGGGCGGTAAATTCATTGCCACGCAAATTGCGGACCACAATTATTTTATATGAATTCGAAGGGCTGACAATTGAAGAAATCGCAAAAAAATTAAATGTCCCATCGGGAACAATTAAATCACGTCTGCATACAGCACGAAAAATACTGGCCCAGAAACTGGCAGGATTACAACCAAAATGAACCAAAAACATAAAAAAATCGTTTTATATGACGAACCAAACAAAGGAAAGAAAAATGACAAAAACAGTTCTTACATCTATAATGTGTATTGCATTGGCAACAAGCGCATTTGCACGCGACCAAGATAAACAGCACGCCCCCGCCCCCAGACCAGAACCCAGTTTTGAAATGGTAATGCTGATGGACGGACCAATGCATCGCCCACCTTTTATGGGTGCACCACACCATAACAGGAATGCAAACCCAATGGACAATATACGTTTGACAGATGAACAACGCGAACAGATGAAAAAATTAGAAAAGAAACATGACGAACAAATGCGCGACCTGCGTGATGATCGTGAAGAACTGCGTGAAGAATATCTGGAAAAATTCGAAGACATCTTGACCGATGAACAATTCCGCAAAATTGAAAACATGCGGCGCGACCTGCGCAAGGACATGAAAAAACTGCACGAAAAACGTCGCAAACTGTTTGAAGAACATCGTGCAGATTTTGAAGAAATTTTAACAGATGAACAAAAACGCAAATTGGGACATGGACGCCATGGGAAACAACCAAATCATAAAATGCAAGAAACTGAAAACTCTGGCGCACCAAATGATGCGACACCTGCGCAAAAACCAGAAAAGAAAAACAAGAAAAAATAGTTTTTTATAAAAATCTTCCTCCCTAAAAAATCCCTGATATGGGGATTTTTTTACAAACAAAAACACCCACATTTGGGTGTTTGTTTTAGAAAAGAGAAACATGTATTTTTGTTATTCAGCCTGTTTCTGTTTTTTACCGGCTGGTTTCTCTTTTTTTTCGGGCATTTCAATTCCACATTGTGTCATTGCGTTTTGCAAACATGTTTTTTGTTCATCGGTCAAATTTCGCATCATTGGCATGCCACCACCATGTGGACCGCGTCCCCCCTTGGCGGGCGTTTGAGCGTCTTCTGCGATTGCTGGCAACACGAACAAAGCGCACAAAGATGTGATTAGTAATTTGTGTTTCATTTTTTCTCCTTTTTTGCTGTATGCAACCAATCAAACGATATTTTGTTTTATTTTGTTCAATATTTTTTTGAACCGACATGGGAAACAATTCGTTATATGTTTCGTACAGGGAGATTAAAGAGAGAATTTTCATGAAAAAAATAAGTTTTGTTTTGGGCTTGATTCCAACATTAGCATGCGCAGCCCCCGATTGCGCCACCATGCACACCGTACCAGATACCGAACAGACAATGACCGATATAATTCATATGGGGCTGTGTCGCAATCCACAAACATCTGCTGCGTTTCAAAGTTTGCGTGCCGCCAAATATAATAAAAATGCAGGTTATGCAAACTATTTGCCCAGTGTCAGCATTGGTGCATCCGCCGGAAAAAACTACCAAAATGAATCTTGGGATGATTGGTCGTATGGTGCGTCCATTTCTGCATCTTATTTAATCTTTGATTTTGGCAAGCGGTTATCCGATATGAACCAGATGATTGACACATATCGCGCGACCGGATTTGAATTCAATGAAACTATCCAGAATTTTGTATATGGTCTGGTTGGGGCATACTATGAATTATTAAATGCAAATGCAGATGTTAAATCCGCAGAACTGGCATTATCTGTTGCAAAAACCGCATACGATACTGCCAACAAAAAGTTTAAAGCAGGTTCTGTTGCCAAGGCAGATGTATTAAAAGCCGAAACAACATTGGCAAGTTCTGAATTATCGCTGGAACGTGCAAAAAACAATCGTGAAATCGCCAAAGGTGCATTGCTGACAAAACTGTCTTTTTCAGCCGACCAAGAAATCAAGATTGCGGATATGTCTTCAACCTTTGGCACAGATGCAGAAAACGAACATATTGACGAATTGATAGAAATTGCACGAAAAAAACGTCCTGATTTATTGCGGGCAACAGCGCAACGTGATGCCGCATGGCATAAACGCAACAGTGCATTTCTGAAAAACCTGCCGTCTATATCGGCATCAGGGTCTATTTCATGGAATGAAAATCACCTGTCTGGATTGACAGATATTAGTGGTGAAAAAATCAATGGTTCAATTGGTATTCGTGTTTCTATGCCACTGTTTGCAGGGTTTGCCAATATGTATGGTGTACGCGCCGCCCAGGCCGATTATGAACGTGCAAAATATAACGAACAGACAACGATTGATAACGCAATGCTGGATATATTCACGGCATATCAAAATTATAAAACCGCCCAAACCGTATTAAAACAAACCGAAACATTACTAAAATCCGCAACGGAATCAGAACGTGTCACATCTGGTATGTACAAGGTCGGACGCAGTACGATGCTGGATTGGCAAACGGCGCAATCTGAATTGGTGGATGCCCAGAAACAAAACAATTCTGCGAAATACGATTTGTTTATCAAACGTGCCGCTGTTGCATTGGCGATCGGCGACATCAAATCAGAACTAGAGGGAGAAAAATATGAAGAAGTCACAGACCAAGAATAAAAACCGCAAAAAATATATTTTAAGATTTGGGTTACCAGCGATTGCGATTGTGGGGGTTGTTGCCTTGTTCAGTGGCAGTAAAAATGAAAAACACGATTATGTGACAATAAACATAACACGTGGCAACCTGTCCTATACGGTCAGCGCAACCGGTGAAATTCAACCTGTCAACACAGTAAATGTGGGTTCGCAAGTATCGGGAACAATTGACAATCTGTATGTTGACTTTAATTCCAATGTTAAAAAAGGCGATATATTGCTGACAATTGAACCGTCTGTTCTGCAAGCGTCTGTTGATGAAGCGATGGCGTCTTTGACATCTGCAAAATCGCAACGTGATTTCGCATTCAGCGAGTACAAACGCAACAAATCATTATACAACGATGGCTTTATTTCACGTGCAGAAATGGAACAATCCGAAACCACATATAACCAGGCCGAACAATCTGTTAAAAAAGCCCAATCAACATACGACCGTGCGGTGACAAATCTGGGATATGCGACAATTACATCGCCTGTTGATGGCACCGTTATATCACGCAAAGTTGATGTTGGGCAAACGGTTGCGGCATCTTTTTCAACACCCGACCTGTTTGAAATCGCCGAAGACCTGACCAAAATGCAGATTGAAACATCTGTATCCGAGGCCGACATTGGTGTTATCCGCGAAGGTCAACCCGTCACATTCACCGTTGATGCATACCCAACAGATATTTTTAACGGCACTGTTCGTCAGGTTCGCTTGTCCCCCACAACAACATCCAACGTTGTCGTTTATACGGTTGTAATTGATGTTGATAATTCTGATATGCGCTTGATGCCGGGAATGACTGCGTTTGTGACGGTTATAATCAACAGTGCTGAAAATGTGTACAAGGCACAAAATGCGGCGTTTTTAATCCGCAATTTCAAAACAATTGACCCGACACTGGACGAAACAATTACACCTGATACACATTTGGCGATTATGCGTAATGGACAGATTCAATTTATTGAATATAAAAAAGGACTGGAATCCGCGACTGAAACACAAATTATATCAGACCAGATAATGGATGGCGACCGTATTGTTGTTGGCGTCCAGGGACAAACCGGCACAACAACCAAAAAGAACAATAATCGTGGTGGCATAGGGGGAATGGGCGGCGCCCCAATGGGTGGCGGAGGTCGCAGATAAATATGGGGGACAATATGGCAAAACACACACCGGTTATTTCGATGCATAAAATCTGTAAATCATTTCCCATGGAAATGGGTGGTGAACAACAGGTTTTATTTGATAACACATTTGATATTTATCCGGGCGAATTTGTATCTATCATGGGACCGTCGGGGTCTGGTAAATCAACATGTATGAATATTGTTGGTGCGCTGGATACGGCAACATCTGGAACTTATAAGTTATACGGCACAGACATAACAACCATGACCCCAGATGAACTGGCGACCATTCGCAACGAACATATTGGATTTGTTTTTCAGCAATTTAATCTATTGCCAAAACGCAGTGTCTTGGACAATGTAATGTTGCCATTGATGTATCAAGGGTTGCATATGCATGAACGGATAAAGCGTGCACGTGAAATGTTAAAACTGGTGGGGTTAGAAAACTTTGAAACATATCTGCCAACCCAGTTATCTGGCGGCATGAAGCAAAGGGTCGCAATCGCACGTGCATTGGCTGGCAACCCAAAACTGATTTTGGCAGACGAACCCACAGGTGCACTGGACAGTAAAATGGGAAATGAAATTTTACAGTTCTTCAAGAAATTAAATCGTGATATGGGAATAACAATCATCATGATTACACACGAATTTGATATTGCCATGTATTCAGACCGCTTGATACATATCTATGACGGTCGCATTACATACGATGGCAAAATCCCAAAATCAGAATCACACATACCAAAGGCATATAAAAAATGAATTTAAACGATATCGCCAAGGAATCTTGGCTGTCCATCAGTGGTAATAAGATGCGGTCTTTTTTAACTGTCCTGGGGATTGTTATTGGTGTAATGGCAGTGGTTATAATGGTGGCTGTTGGTGAAACTGTCCAAAAATCCATCACAGACCAATTTTCATCGCTGGGGACGAACACAATTATGATACGCGCCGGCGCGGCACAGTCCGCCGGTGTGCGTGGTGGCAATCGTCAGACATTAACCACAGACGATGCAGAATTTTTGGGACAACTGCCCGATGTCGCAGCAGTCAGCCCTGTTCAAAATGCTGCCGCCCAGGTTGTCTATGGGAATAAAAACTGGTCCACATCAATGGTTGGCGCATGGCCAGATTATGCAACCGTACAAAACCTAGAAATAGAACATGGAACTTTCTTTGATATGTCTGCAGTCCGCAATGCTTCAACCCATGCGGTTATTGGTCCAGACACCGCCGAAGAACTGGGGATGGGTAAAAATCCAGTGGGTCAAATTATACGTGTTCAAAATACCCCCTTTACTATTATTGGTGTCACACGTGCCAAAGGCGATTCCGGTATGGGCAGCCAAGACGATATGATTATCATTCCAATTACTACATTAAAAAAACGCTTATCGGGTTCGCGTTTTCCAAATGCGGTATCTATGATTTCATTAAAGTTGTACAACGATGCAGACAACAATATGGCGATTGAACAAATGACATTGCTGTTGCGTCAACGTCATAAACTGGACGACAACGATGCAGATGATTTTCAAATCACAGATATGAAGCAAGTAATGGAAACAATGGAAACCGTATCTGGATACTTAAAGTTATTATTGGTTGCGATAGCGGCGGTGTCATTATTGGTTGGCGCAATCGGAATTATGAACATGATGCTGGTATCGGTCGCCGAACGCACACGCGAAATCGGCATACGCAAGGCCATTGGCGCACGTGAAAGCATGATTATTATTCAGTTTTTGTCAGAATCAGTATTGATATCGTTTATCGGTTCTATGGTTGGATTGGTACTGGGGGTGGGTCTTGCCCAGGGCGTCGGACGATTTGTATTGGGATACACTGTTCCATTCAGCATTTGGCCGGTCGTTGTGTCGGTTACAGTTGCAATTGTGGTGGGATTGGCATCTGGGGTTATGCCTGCACGCAAAGCCGCCAAACTGCACCCAATTGACAGCCTGCGATATGAATAAAATTCCTTTGTAAAAAATATGTAAAACTAAAACCATATCTGGACCAAGATATAAAAAGCTTGTTTATTTCCCTGGCTATTTCATTTTTTGTTGGCATTGTTGTGTTGAAAAAGCAAGAGGTACAACATGACAACGATAAACAAGCAACACGGATTCTATGGTGCGCTGGCGGCACACTATGACAGCCCAGACCACCGAAACGCAATCTGGGACATCACGGTTAAACGCCTGGGGCAAATTCACCCCGAAAAGTCCGCCGATGAAATACTGGAATTTCTGAACGGGCGTGCCGGGCGACACCTGGCCGATGAAATATTCGACGGCCCCGGCACCCTGAGTTATGGGGTGGCGATGCTGCGCGTGGCAATGCTGAACAAACTAAAAATGGCCAAGTGGTGGGCGTATCATACCGGCACAACGCCACGCCCCATCCCGGTGGACAGGCGCATGCTGTACCGGTCCGCAATCAAGAACGAAATGCGCAACCGCCGCATCCGCAAATTGGTGAAGGGTGCGCTGGCCTGTGCCCAGGACGACGTATGGCAGACCCCAGAAATGTGGTTAAAATCAGACCTGACGGGGCTGGACGAATTGGAATTGATGTGGGTGCAAATTCAGCAAGAACTAAAAACCAAAGGCACCGCACATGGAAACGATTGATGCGCTGGAACGGAAACTGCACGCCGCCCGGCGGGGTGTGCCGGGGGCGAGATACCAGACGGGCCTGGTCATTTACCTGAACGGGCCGGCGGGCAATATATTCTATCTTATGGGTGTGTGCAATCGCCTGGTGCGTGAACTTGGGCTGTCGGCACGACTAAAACGCGAATATGAAACAGAAATCAATTCTGTGGGCGACTATCAATCCCGCCTGACCATCATGCAAAAATGGTTCGGGATTGTTTTTGTAGAATAAAATCTAAATTTACTTTTACAATTTTATCCAAATATATTTTCTTACTTTATTGCTTTTTCTTGATTTTTATGGATTATGGGGTATGATTTCTGTATGAAAAATAATAATCGACGTGTTATTCTTAACCGTTTTTTTGAAGAATTGGACGATGAGACAAAGTGGACACGAGCACGCGTTGAGGCACAAATTTATTCTGCGGTCATCCTTGCTATTCAGATGGATAAAAACGACAAAACACGGCAACACATGTTGGCAACATGGCCGGCGGAATGTTCTGTTCGATATGAATGGTTTGAATCTGTTATTGCAGACGTTAAATTGCCCCCAAATATAGCCCCCTTTGATAACACACACGATAATTTTTATAATGTTTTGGTGCACTGGTTAGATTCTGTAGACAGTGTAACGGATCGAAAATTATTGATTCTGCACTCAATAGGTTTATCAATGAATAAACTCAGCAAAAAGACTGGGCTGTTACGTCAGACCGCCAGTCGTCGTTACACCAACGCAATCGATGCGCTGGTTTGGAAATTAAACCACTAAACAAACTAACCTGTATACTTATATCGTACCTTTTTATACCATAAAGTAACCTAAACTAACTTAATTTCCTTTTTGTCGCAAAAACGTGCATTGCGCACGGTTATTTTTTATGCATATATCTTTACATAGACTCATCAAAACCCGAAACAAAAGGACAAACCATGACAACAATATTATCCAAGGACGAATATATGACGGAACGTGCGCTGGCTGAAATGTGGGGATTGAAACGCAATACTTTACAAAAATGGCGCAGTACCGGTGTTGGACCAAAATTTCTGAAACGTGTTGGTCGCATTGTATATCGGAAACAAGATATAGCTGAATTTGAACAAAACAACATATTCCAGCGTACAAGCGACAAGCAATAGGAAACGGTTATGAAACGGCTGGCCAACCCGAAATGGGCGCTTTTATTGGAAAATATATCACGCGAAGAACGCGGCGACATATTTATGGCGGTTTTGAAATACCCCGACATGGAATGTTCAAGCGCTGTGTGGCCATTTATAAAAGCCGAACTAGATGAAGACGATATTAAATATAAAGCCAAATGCGAACGACTGGCCACGAACAGATTGGCACGTTGGGGCGAACAGAATTCATCAGATATCAAACAGACATTATCAGATATCAGACAGAAATCAGATGCAATAGCAAATAGCAAGTACAGTACAAACACAATAAAACAAAGCAAGGAAATGCAACGCCACACGAATGATTTGCTTCAAAAATTAGCAACTTCTTTTAACCCATCACGAGAGCCAAAATATCACATAGACAACGAATTTTCGTTAGCCAAAATCATTAAAAGAGCCCCAAACTTGTTCCCAATATTCGATGAATTTACACCGGAACAACTGGAAAACGGGCAAGCGTCATTGAAACGCAAATGTATGGGGCAAGATAAAACAATGGCACAAATCATAGGATGGATAAGGAATGAAGGAAATTTCACATAAAAACATAATAGGTTCTGTGACGACTTTTCGCATTGAGGGTAACGGCGACCCCGACACTTGCCCAGCGACAGAAATAAAAAAACGGTGAACGGCGAACACTAAAAGGGGGTAACGATGTTATTATCAAGAAGAGAATATGCAGCGCATCGCGGGGTTGCGGTATCCGCGGTCCAAAAGGCCATTGAAACAGGACGAATAACACTAATAGACGGGAAAATAGACCCCGAAAAGGCGGATAAAGAATGGGCAGAGAACACTAACCCAGCCCATAACACCCCGCGCACAAATGACAGTTCTTCAAATTCTTATCAAAGAAGCAAAGCAATGAAATCGACATACGATGCAATGCTGAAAAAACTGGAATACGAAGAACGTGCAGGAAAGCTAATACCATTAGCACAAGCACAATCTGAGGCTTTTGCAGCAGCCCGATTTTCAAGGGATCAATTACTGATGATTCCGCGACGTGTTGCTCCGCGACTTATCGGACAAACAAACATTTCCGACATTGAGTATATCTTGACCCAAGAAATTACAGAGGCGTTAAGAAATTTATGCAACATATTACAAGGAAACAATGGAGAACAAAAATGACACAAAACACAAAAACTGAAATCAAAACTGCATGGGATAAAACAGTTGCATTTTTAATAGAAAAATCAGACACAGTATCTGAAAACATCGCATTGGAAATAATAGGAAAACCCAAAGATGAAATACATGCAATTTTAAGTCGCGCAATGACAGAATTCTGGGACATGGGCGAGCAATATTTCATACAAGAAATCCGCAAAAGCCAGCAAAAAATACAAGAGTCTTGATAGTCTTATTCACTGGACTTGTGCGCTTTTATTATCAATGTTGTGTGTAACAAAGGATAACATATGCGGGCACTTAAATGTCAAAAGTTGGTTTTAACAACAGGATTTCTGAACAAGCTGAAATCTGACATTGATTTGCAGATAACAGATGCGGCACTGCCGGGGCTACAATGCCGGTATTCGGCCGCATCTGGGCGCAAAGTGTTCTATTTGGGATATCGTGTTCGTGGTTCATATCAACAAAAGCACATGAGATTGGGCTCATTAGCGGAATTTAGTCTGAACGAAATTCGTACCCGTGCGATACAGACCAAGCAAGATATTGCCAATGGCCTGGACCCACAATCAGAACAACGCATACGCATAAAGCAAAACGAAATGGCTGCGGCACGACGGAAACAAGTCCGTGAATTAACCCCTATCTTTATGGAAAAACACTGTCGCGAAAACAATCGGGAAAATACTTATCGCTCAAACGAAACATTGATGCGCCTGTATATAATCCCATATCTTGGCGATAAATACATCACAGATATTGACCTGTCCACAATCCAAGACATGTACGACAAAATCAAAAACACAAGAACCATTGCGGTTGGATTACATGTTATGCGGTTGTTATCGACCTTTCTGAATTGGTGCGAAAAATACAATTATCGCACAATAAATTCAAATCCGTGCCATTTGGTCCAAAAGGCAAAATCCCCAAAGATGAACCATACGATTCTGGATATTGATGGTTATAAACGTTTATTTACTGCACTGGACGAGGCATTTTGCGCTGGGAAATATGCACCGCAAACCATCCTGGCTATTAAAACACTTGCGCTGACGGGCTGTCGCAGCAGCGAGATAACCAGTCTTGAACTGGACGAACTAGACCTAGAGAACGGGTATCTACGTTTAAATAAACGCAAAACAGATGCATTTAATGTACCGCTGGGCGATCCAGCAATCGAAGTTATAAAACAGGCGTTAAAAATTTGTAAAAGCAAACAGTATGTATTTCATTCACCAATCGACCATACACGCCCATTAACCGATTTACGCAAAGCGTTCTGGTGGGCATTGGATCGTGCCGAATTGCCACGTATGCGAATACACGACCTGCGCCACTCTTTTGCAACACTGGCAACCAGCATGGGCGAAGATATACGAATATTAAAAGACGTATTGGGACACACAAAAATCACCACAACCGAAATATACGCACACGCATCAAGTATTGCGGCACGCCGCACCGCCAACAATGTCGCCAGTATGATAACAGGATAAATTGGTGAGAACACTTACCACATAAACAAATTATACAGTACAACAGGTTATTAGAAACCGCCACAGACAGAAATAAATCAAAAAGAGCTAATTCTCTTCTGACCAATGATATGGGCGTATAATTCCTTTTACACTATCAGGAAACTGTGACTTCGCTAAATGTGCTGTTTCTATTTTATAGTGCTTAACATTTTTAATTTTCTTTAATGAAAACGCTACACTTTTATGCGGGCATAAATTTATGACGGTCTTACCTAAATTATCCGCAACCAATTTGATAGGTTCTGCCAAATCAGTGTCATTAGTAATAACAATGGCCACATCAATGTTATCCATACAAGCATCATATACCAAATGTACGCCCAAATTAACATCCGAACCCTTTTCTTCGGTTGACAAAACACTTTGCAACTTTGGCTTACCATTAGGCTTGTATTCCAAAGGTGCTACAGGCAAAATTTTTTCATGTACTTGAAAGTTGCCAAGAATAATTTCTAAATTTTTAATGGTTTTTAATGCGTTAAAATATAACTGCTGATTACGTGGCGCATCAAGATTACCAGAACGGTTACTAACACGCGCCGTATAAAATTTTATAAATTGAACATGTACCAGATTGTTCTTAAAATAGTTATCACAAACTTCACGAACCAACAATTCTGGATTAAGCCAACGATATTTTCGGCGCTCATCCCTTTTCAATGCTCCATAAAATAAATTGTTACCGTCTATGTATACACCTACTCGTTGAACCGCTGTCATGACATCACCCCATACTAAAAAAATTGGGGCTTATTTGGGTTTCCCCTCAGCCCCCATCCCTTGCACGCAAGGGAGTTATTACATGTGTAATATAATATATGATTCACAAAAAGTCAACAGAAAGCTTAAACAATCGGCACTAAGCCAAGAAAAAACATAAAACAACTTATTGAAACATAGGTATTTTTTGACTTACAAATTAGTGGCGTGCCCAGCAGGATTCGAACCTGCAACCTATTGCTTAGAAGGCAATTGCTCTATCCGGTTGAGCCATGGGCACATAACCAATTGTGTGGAATTCGGTGCATCGCGCGACCAATTCCTGTGTAACATTCTATGTAACAAATATGTAACATTATACATACAATTACATACAGTTCAATCAATCATTGTCCTGTTTTATACAGAACTGATTTTCACGCACACCCGCATAAATCCAACCTTTATACATCTTTATCCAAATCTATCCATAAGAATTACGGACGATTAGAAATCTGATGCTCTATCCAGCTGAGCTAAGGGCGCA
>JAWPOG010000006.1:0-3684 GCA_033345155.1 Alphaproteobacteria bacterium
GCACGTTTATTTAATTGCGCATTTTGTTTTTGCTCTGCCAGATATGAACTGAACGCTTTACAATCCGCCACAATCTGACGAGAATACAAAACTTCTTCCATTTCTGCTCGGTTGACACAACTGTCTAATTTCACCTTGCACAAATCGTGTGCCATACTATACAAACTGTCCCCAACATACACATCAGCATCTAAGCCCTCTAAATCGGTGACATCGGTATTCAACCATTCCCAGAAATTCACCCCCGACACACTCGAGCTTTTCTTTGCGGCATCGCTTTCACCGAACACCAGCCTTTCCTTGGCGCCCAACTGTTCGCGTTCGACCCCTTCTGTATATAACTTATCTGCTTCTTCTTGAATTTGCTGTATTTCCTGTATCAACTTCTTTGATTTTTCTATATTCGAAGAACACGCGCACCGATACCCTTCGGACTCGTCCAGCAAACAAAATTCATCCATACATGTCCGATACGCCTCGCGACAATCTTCTTCACTGACAGTCGTCGTTGTCACTGTGGCCGCCTGTGGTTCTGTTGTTGTTCCTGCACCCGATTGGGTATTACCTACCTGACCATCGGTCAAAGCCTTAGAAGCGATACTCGGCACACTTGTCCCAGCCTTCATCACCCGTCGCACACCAACACGTGCACCATCATCACGAGTCGCCGCAAAAGACACCCCCGAAACCAAAACCAACAAAGTTGCCAGAATTTTTATTTTCATGAACGCCCATCCTACAATATTTGTATATTATTCTATCAAATCCAGCCACAATTCACAATAGAAAATAAAAAAAACTTGCATTTTTATTCCACAGCCAATATTATTGGCTCAGAAATTTGTGAAAAAATCCAAGGGATAAAATTCATGGCAAAAGATGACGTTATTATTTTTTCTGGCACGGTCGAGGATAAATTACCAAACACCATGTTCCGCGTAAAATTGGACAACGGGCACGAAATTTTGGCGACTGTCTGTGGCAAAATGCGCAAGGCTCGCATCTGGGTCAACGTTGGCGAACGCGTTCGCGTTGAAATGACGCCATATGATTTAGACAAGGGTCGTATAACATTTGTTGAGCGCAATCGTCCAACCGCAACAGAAAACACAAATTAAAAATGGCCTCAGACGGGCCATTTTTTATTGGAATAATCTGCCTCTTTCTGATAAAATATTATATCAAGTAAACACTTACAGAATATGAGAAAACTTGCATACCTCATAACCATAGTTGTCGCATGGGTTGGCTTTGCCAACGCTGCTGTTCGTGACAACAATTCCATATCTCGTGCAACAACCAAAAGCACAACTTCACGCAATATCAACACTCAAACAAAAAAAACAATCAATCGCCAGGACACAAAAAACACCGTTGCACGTTCTGCAAAAACCACGGCAACTACGCCACGCACCCCTGGGGTTCAACCCTCTGCCCGCACCACGATTGCCCGCCCAACAAATTCTGCCCGTGCCACGATTGCGATAAACACACCCCAATCACACACATTCGGCACAGGTTACAACACCTGCCGCGAGGCTTACTTTACCTGCATGGACCAATTCTGCGGGGTTGCCGATGACACATACCGTCGTTGCATCTGTTCATCCAAACTGTCAGAAATCCGTTCCCGCGAAAAGGCATTAACTGCCGCATCTGACACATTGGCAGATTTCCACAATCTTAACATGACTGTGATTGATAAAACCGCCGCCCAGGTCAAGGCCATGACATCCGCCAGCACAGGCGAATACGCCCAATCTATAGCCCAGGATAAATCCGCCGCAGCATCTCAACTGGCCAACATCAGTGATGTTTTATCCAACACCAAAAACAAATCCTTGTCCACCCAGGGCACACTTGACATTGCTGGCGACATAAACGAAATTTGGCAGACATCTAATTTAGCGGGTGGCTCTAACATCGCCAACCTCACGGGCGAGGCTTTATACAACGCGGTCCATGCCCAGTGTTCACAATTAACAATTGACCAATGCCCCAACAGCACCACACAGACCATGGTTGCATCTGCGTACGGCATGTACATTGAAAACGATTGTTCATTATTGTTAAACAACCTGGACAAAAAATTAACCCAGGCCAACTCTACAATCCGCGCCAGCGAACAAGAACTGAATTTAGCCCGGCTTGAAAATTACAAATCCCACAATTCCACATCTATAAACGATTGTATTGCCCAGGTACGCAAAGACATTACTGCCGACACAGCCTGTGGAACAAATTACATTCACTGTCTGGACATAACTGGCCGTTATCTGAACATTGAAACAGGCGAACCAATTTACAGCCCCAGTTTTTATCAACTGGAATCCCAGGTATCCTTATCTGGCGACATTCTGACAAATGAAACAAATCGCCTTTTGGTTGCCGAACTGAACAGAAAACGCAGTTACGCGGCCCGCGGTTTGGACACATGTCGCGATTTGGCGGACGAGGTTTGGGACGAATTCATGCGTCAGGCAATCACCGAAATCTATCAGGGGCAACAGGAACGTGTTCGTACCGTCAAAAACGAATGTCTGAATGCGGTCACCCAATGTTATGACACCCAAACCCAATCTCTGAAAGATTTCAGCAACACCAAGGACCAATTACTCTTAGGTTCTCGTCTGGAATTATCCGAAGAAATGTGTCGCAACAAACTGGACACGTGCAGCAATTTATACGGTGGCGGTCCCACTGGGATGCAAGATTTAGTTATTGCCATGCACGACATCATCAGTCAAACAATCGGTCAAACCTGCCAAACCGCATTACAAGACTATATCCAAGAACTATGTGCTGTCCCCAGCAACGACAGTCTGCATTCATATCCATTCGCATGTCGTATCTATGCCCCAGGCAATCAAATATACGCCAGCATTCACGCATGCAACACCTCTACCCAAAACGATATAACCGACAGCACATTGAACTGTGGCAGTGATTACATCGGCAGTTTATATCAAAAACTTGCCAGATATGCTGCACAGACTTGTGTACGCCCATCCGAATCGGATCAGCCTTTACCCGCAACAGTATTACAGTCCATCAACACCATTATGGACCAAGTACGTCACGACATGTCAACTGCACTGTCGGCAGAATGCGAACGATTGGGTGGCATATGGGTTGACACCGCCTGGGTTGATTATTCAGGCTATGGCAATAGTTCTAACGGTTTACACGACATCACAGGCGACAAATTATTCAAAACATTTTATTCAGAAACCTCCAGCAACACTCAGTGGGGTTATTGCAAAACAGCAACCACAACCAACGACAACAACAGTATATTTATCATTCCCCAAGACCCATCTATAATTAAACCTGATATTAATATCGGTGATCTTGAAATAACACCCGCAGGATAACCCCTTTTTGATTTGATAAAATCATAAAAGGCACATCATATCATCCCCGCCCCCTTGTTTTTTTACAATTTTTGCACACAAAAATTGTCATTCCCGCAAAGGCGGGAATTTTTAATTCCCCTCCCGTAAGGGGGGCGGACCGGCGCATGCCGGTGGAGAGGGTTGTTTAGATAAATAAAAGTTTAGTGGAATGAATTCCATTGATTCTCACCGCCCTTGGCGGGGAGTGTCATGCGCCAGCATGACGAGGGGTGGCTTGTAATAATACAAAGTTTTTTCAGCCACCCCCTGACGCACCTGCGTGCGCCAT
>JAWPOG010000025.1:0-4620 GCA_033345155.1 Alphaproteobacteria bacterium
GGGTTAACCCACCTCCCGGCTGGCGCCGTACTCCTCCCACGGAGGAGAACTTGTCTCTGTTCTTAATTTTTTTTTAACAAGTAAATACTTAACTAAACTTTTATTTATATAAGCAACCCTCCCCACCGGCATGCGCCGGTCCGCCCCCTCCACAGGAGGGGAATTAAAAATTCCCCCAGCCGGGGGATTTTTATTAAATCAACCTTGTTTTATTTGGGCGGTTATCTTAGTTTGCCGTATAACAAAGTGAATATTTTTATTGAATTGTCAGATGTTGGAATTTTGTTGGCTGTGCGCAGTTTGGCCCTGTTTAATAATTTGAAGAAATATGGTGATAAAATGCGGGTGCCGAATCGAATAATCGAAGGCTGGGTCCCGTCAAGTGCACGACCCGCGTTTAATGAGGTTTGTGCCGACATAATGATATCAGAGGATGACCAGTCTGATTTTGATTGACTGCGAAAAATGCGAATTTGACCGTTTTTATGGCTGGATTGGTTTTGAGTGCCATATTCAACCGATATTTCCAGCCGATATGATAACTCGGTCAGGTCGTTTTTGGTAAATGTATAAACAATACCTTCTGGATGGCTATTAGAAACAGCTGTGGTTGTTTTATCCGTAATAAATGCGGACGCAACATCATATATTTCGCGAATAGTGTGTGTGTTAGACATATTTAACTTTTTGGTTTATTGTTATTTACTTATAACAGCGCAAAAAAATGGCCAAGTCAAGTTTTTTTATAAAAATTGTTTTATTTATCGCCAATGCGCAAAATCATCTGGTTCAATATCCAAACGCGTACCGCAGATGACAGGTTGGTGTCGGGGGTGCGTGTGGTATCAATTTCATTTATTATCTGGGCAACGGGTTTGTTGTAACGCATTGCCAACGCATGCAGCGCATTGATAAATTCGGGTTCCAGGGTAATGCTGGTTTGGTGGCCTGATAAAGATATTGATATTTTCTTCATTCAGATTTTCCCTGCGATAAGACAATCAATCAAAGCGCGATATGGGTCGTCGTATTTGCGCAGTGGTGATAATGTCAAGTTGTCCAGCATGTAGCAAGTGCCAAATGCATCAAATGTAAACCAAAATAAATCGTTGCGGCCAAATATAGTCTTGCCAGATATTTTGGGGTTGATTAATGCGTCTTGGTTTATTTGAATAATCGTCGGAACCGGATAGCGCAGGCCCTGTGGTAACTCGTTTGGGCCAAAAATGCAACCGTTGCCCAATATAATGCCACCCGTTTTTGTGTAAAGTTCGGACATGAATACAGGTAACATGGCATGCCGTTTGTGTTGAAGCGTTGTGTTCGTTAATGTGATTTGTTGTAAAGAAACCGCGTCCGCCAGGTAAGCACCACGAGATTTTATATATGATAAAAATTCGTCCGTTGTCATTTTTTATCACCGTTATTATATGTCACGATCAGATGCGATTTGGGCACCGATTTGCGCCAGTCTATCCTCGGTCGCGTTGCCACCGTCACCACCGCCGGTGGTGTGTGTCGGCAGATATATCTTTTTGGATGGATTGGGTAACCATATGGTTTTTGCGTCAGATTGTGCAATAATAAATCGGTCCATGTTGTAGGAATGTGGGAATGTCCAGCACATGAACATATTGTCCATTTCCAGTTTGCCACCCCATATCAATGGTGTGCGAAAACGAATCGATATGTTCTGGGGTAATGCACGACCAGTTATGATATTCATAAACTCGTTCTGGGATAAATCCATAAATGCCAATGTTTCAACAGAATCTGTCAAAGATGCCATAAAATCATGACATAATGATTTATACCGGGAAAACCAATTCGATGTAACCGGGCATGAAGTAGGGCGGATTTCAAACAAGGGTAAATCTGACATACCCATATCTGATATCATTTTTTCTGCTGTGCCTGCGTTCAGTTGCATTAAATAGTTCCAATATATTCAATAACAGTTGATATATAGGCCGAAAATGCATCAAAGTTTTCAATGTCATCTGGGGCCGTTGGTGGATTTGGATGTGTACTTATATATTGACGCAATGATTCGGGCGTGTCAAATGTTAATATGTTTGATGCGCCGGGTGATGATGCGTCCGGAGAGTATAAAACAAAGCCATTAATATTTATTATCAGGTCGTCCAAAGTGTCAGAAAATATTTGGTTGATGACTTCGATGGCTTTATCGAGTGTCGATGTGGGAATGCCAACCGCACCAATCCATAAAACCTCGTTATTGCCGATCGCCAACAGGGGAATCGGGGTGCCGTTGATGCGGAATGTTGGTTTGGTGGTATAGCCAGCAGATTCGAAAATTTCGCGGAGTTCAGGCCAATCGCTGGGCGGTGGGGTGGTCGCAGATGGCGTAGATGGCGGGGTAAATAATTGGGGTGTGCTTGTCAGGTTTAGACGCGGCGGACGCGTAAAACCCGGGTCAGGTTGCGTCATGGTGGGCTGATTAGTGGCCAGATTGCCATTATAAGGTTGGGGTGTTGGTGGCGGGGCAGGTATATTTGGTGTCGGTCGTGGTGAATCAATCACAGCAGGGGACGGGGAGGCAAGCTTAACAACATGTTTGGTGTTAGGACGAATAAACAGGTACAAGCCTAGTATAACGACAATTACAGATATAACTATTGATATGTAAAATGTCGGGGTAATCGGGTTTTGTGTCGCCTGCATATAAGCCAAATGTTGCCAATGGGCAGATGAAAATATGTTAAAGCCAAAACGGATGTTGAACCAAAAGCATGTCGCCAAGGTTGATACAAGCAGCCACAAGGTGGCCAGTAAAAAGTTGTTTAATTTGCTCTTCATAACATTTTTAATTGTATCATATTTGTGATAAAGTAAAAAGTGTTATGATTGATAAAAATGCGGTTTTTGATTTAATTGGGACTGGTGGCGCACTGTGGTGCAGGACTGATATGGATGCAACGGATTTGGCGGATGCGGTGCAGTTTGTAAATGTGCGTCAGTTGCCGGTGATATCGGTTGCGCCAAATATGGTTCAGACTGTTTGGGCGTGGTTGGAAAACAGTGATGTGAAAATTATGACGCGATTTTATCTGGATGATAAAAAAATTACAGAAACCCAGATTTCTGATGTGTCTGTTCAGGTTAATACCGCATTGCGTCAGGGGGCGCAAGGGGCGCAAATATTTTTGCCGTGCGTTGCGCTGGGGGATTTGGTCGAACAGATATATGTGGTGCGTGATGATTTGTTTTTTAACAAGGATTTAGTTGTTGGCTTTGATGTCGGTGATGTTGGGCCTTTTGACTGGGCGGATATATTTGCAAATTTACGGAAGATAAATGCTTCTGCTGTGGTGGTGGCTTTTACCCATGATGTGGGGGATAAATCGGATTTTGTGGGTCGGATTTATGGTATGTTAAATGCGTGGAGTGCGGAAAATAAATTTGATTTGCATTTCGCATTTGGCCCGAGTTCTGTGCGTATAGAGCAAGCTTTGCGTTTGGTGGAAAGGTTGCGGCCAGAACTGAAAAGTAAATTGCGGTTTTGGGTTAATTTGTAAGAATTAAATATTTTGGCGCAGTGGTGCCTGCCTTGTTTTTATGCTGATATCGTGTTTGTATTATTTCTATGTCTGGAATTGTCACGGTCAGATTTGTGCTGTTTGTTTGTTCGATAATCCAATCAAAGTATTCCCAATGGTCAGTGCCAATTATAATTTCGCCTTTGGTGGTCAGATATCTCGATAATGTGTTCAAAAATTCAGCAGATAACAGGCGGCGTTTTTCATGTCGTGCCTTGGGCCATGGGTCAGGGTGCAATACCCAAATCTGAGAAAATTTCGAATCGGTTTCGCGCAGAAAATCACGAACATCATCCGCCCAAATCCTGATGTTTTTGTATTCATCCAGTACCCGATTCGTTTTTTCGTCCGTTATCGCAGACAGCATTGATGCAACGCCGTTCATAAATGGTTCCGCACCAATTATGATTTTTTCTGGGTTGGCGATTGCCAAGTCGCGAACATGTTCGCCCGCACCAAAGCCAATTTCCAAAATGTCGCCGGTTTCTGGTTTTAATGTTGGTAAAACCGTGTCAATCAATGTCTGTTGGCGTATCGATAATTTTTTGCCGTGACGGCGGCCAAATGTTCTTATTTCTTGTTTTTCCATAGTTTTAGTATAGAATTGACATTGGTAAAATACAAGGAATATATAGATATGATTGAATTTCCAAAACGAATCGATTGTGGTGATTTTGAACTGGTTAAACCAGGGGTTAGTTTTCAGTTGTCAACAGAGCTGTTTAATATGGTTGATAAAAACCGTGTTTTTTTAGGGCCTTGGTTGGGCTGGGTTGATTTTGTAAAAAGTCCCGAAGATGAATTTAGTGTTGTGCAATCTGTGGCGCAAAGTGACACTGGGAAATACTTTATTTTTGTGAAGAAACACATTCACGGTATGGTTGGGTTCGTGCAAGAACATAAATCAAAGCAAACAGTTGAAATTGGGTATTGGTTGGATAATGCGATGAATGGTCGCGGTATTATGACGCGTGCGGTTGAAAAATTGACTGGTTTAGCATTTGATGTTTGGGGCGCGAATCGTGTCGAAATTCAAGCGGCGGTTGAAAACAAAAAGTCA
>JAWPOG010000034.1:0-27868 GCA_033345155.1 Alphaproteobacteria bacterium
TGTTTGACGGACGTTAATGTGGCAGCAGGGATTTGCCCGATTATCGATGAATGTAACGAGTTGGTGCCAGGACTGAAAACTGTTGTGGGTAATAAACTGGGGTATTTACGGACTCAATTCTGTCAGAACGATGTTGATGCGTGCTTGCGTGATAAATGTGGGGCGAATTTCACTGCACCAGAATGCGTTGGTAAAAAAACATCCGAGATTGTTGCGATGTGTCCGCAAAGTATGTTCCCATCGTGTAAAAATGAAACTCAGTTTGATGTCATTGTGTCGGCTGCTGTTTTGCAAATGGATTATCAGATGATGCAAGGGTGTGTGAATCATTTTGCAGAACAGTTGGGGAATGTTTGTGGTACCGATATGGCCTGTTTGCCGTCCGATGATATTGTTGCAGGATTGACAAAATTGCCAAGTTCTGAAAAAGATATGGCCGAGTTGCGCGCCAAAGTGCGAGATAATTCCAAGGACAATGTTGAGAAGTTCTTTAAACAGTTTGAAAAAGATGCCACTGTTGCAGCATGTGCGGATGCGAAAAAACCGACAGGGGTCAGCAGTTTGGGAAAGAGCGTATTCAATACTGCAAAATTAATTGCAGAGATTGGTGCAGAAAATCGTGCGATGCGTGAATTGGAAACTAAAATCGCTGAATTGTCGCGGGAACAGGATTTGGAACAAGCTGAAAAAAACTGTTATGCTTTGTACAAGGTTGAAACGCCAGGTAAGTCCGATGGAAATTACAGTTATATTCGCAGTGTTTCATTTGAGCCCAGTTTACGTAATTGTCATGTTTGTCGCATGCAACAGGTTTGTGAAACAGGTGGTGAATCCAAGGCTTCATCTGGATTAAAAGCGGCTGCTGGTGGATTGTCCGCTGGGGCGTCGATGGGGACTATGGTATACCCAGGCTGGGGAACGTTGATTGGCGGCGTAGTTGGTGCAGTTGGTGGTGGTATCGGTGGCGCATTGTCTGGCGGTAAACAAGATTTTTGTCAGCAAATTGAATCTTGTGAAGATGTCAATATGTGATTTGATTATGTGGAGGAAACGTGATGTTCAAAACAAGTCGATTGGTGTTGTTGGGGGTGTTTGGCGCACTGGTATTTTTACCTGTGTATGAGGTAGGTGCTGCAATCCAAAAGACGGCGAAAAAGCCCGCAATTCAAAAGGGAACAACAGTTCGTACCAAGACTGATGCAAGTAGTTTGTATAATCAAGAATGCTATGACGCGTATTATGGCTGTATGGACCAGTTTTGTATTTCTGATAATGAAGCGGGGGGCAGCTGTTCATGCAGTAATTTAAACGCGGCCTTTGAAAAAGAACTGGCTGAAATTCAGGATATGTTAGACCAGGCTGAGCGTATATCAACCGAAGAAGTTGAAAAGGCCAAGTTGGGCGCCCAGGCGGATGTTGTTTTTACGGGGACACGTGAATATGACAAGGATGGAAATCTGAAGGAAATTGATCAGATTGGCAAGGATTCTCGTTCCAGTTTGTTGTCACTGTGGGATTCGGTCTTTGGTGAAGAAGAGGACGAGGAAGATTTGTGGGGCAGCGGTGGTTCTGATTTGACTGATATGACGGGGGTTGCACTGTATAATTATGCCGAAAATATTTGTTTGGAACAGATGCCGGATTCTTGTGAAGGTGATGTGCGTTTGCTAAAAAGTATGTATTCCAGGCAGATATCTTCGGACTGCGTTGGGTATAAAAATAGTATTGCGTCTAAACGTGCCGAAGCTGAACGGGCATTGGCAAATGCAAATGCGGCTGTGCGTGCCGCACTGAAAGAATCTCTTAATTCTTCAAACAAATATGATTTGGGGCAATGTATGGTCCAATTCAAAAAATGTATGCAGACCGAAGATGCGTGTGGTAAAAATTGGGAAAACTGTGTGGCAACAATTGCGATTGAAAATATGCAGAATAACAAAGCAAAAAGTACCGCAGGAACATCTGTTGCAACTGTTAATACATATGACATTACTGCGTCCACGATGGAGATTTTGAATAACAAACGTACAATTTGTGAAAATGTTTTAAGTCAATGTGTCGCAGTGCGTAATATGGTGTGGCCGGCATTCCTGCGTGAAGCCGCGCCAACAATTAAAGTGGCGGAAGACGCAGCAGAATCCAAGTTTCGTCAGTCTTGTTTGTCCAATATTTCATCATGTATTCAAAAGGCCTGTAAGGATGATATTGTTGGCAAGGGGGTAGGGACAATGGATGCGTGTCTGTCACGACCAGATATGGCGCGCAGTTTCTGCAAGGTGGAAATCGACCCATGTGAACGTATGGAACCGTTAATCTGGGGTTATGTCGTTGATAAATTGGCTGCGATGCGTGTGGATGCATGTACGCAAGAGGTAAAAGACTGCTTTACCGCCGATACACGTTGTGGTGAAAATTTCCAGAACTGTATTGGTATGGATTATGATTATATCCATGGTATTTGTCCGATTGACAGTTTGGTTGTCTGCAAGGCAAATAATCCAGGATTTTCAATGGATGACCTGGATTCTATGTTGATGGGATTGTATTTGAACATAGATAATGCGGCATTGGACCAGTGCCAGGAATTGGTTGATAGAAAAATGGCCGAGGTTTGTGGCAGTACAACCGACTGTAATAAATTTGCCGCTGATGATAGAATGGGAACGGGTTCGTTGCAATATCAAAAAGATGGTGGTGTTCATCGTTTAACTGGTATGATTTCATTAGGCAAGGTCAAAGTTGGTATGAATATGGAAGATGCCGGTTTGATTGATATTCAAGATTATGTGAATTTCTTGTCCGAATCCCAGGCTGTACCAGCACCGTATGTGTCTGTTGCAGATTCTATTCTGTATGAATTGGAAAATATTCAGGGGACAATTAATCGCGTTGTGACAATGATTGAACAAGATCCGAAAATTCAATTCTGTATTAATGGACGCAGTTTATCCCAGATTACCGGGGATAAAAAACAGAAAACAACCGCGCGTTTCCCAAATCTGTTAAACCAGGTTAAAATACAGATTGCGGTTGCGGCACTGCGCCAGGCCCAAGATAATTATAACAAAAAGTATAATGAATATTTGGGAATGGCAATGGATGGAGCCTCGGTTGATTTGGCGAATTTGATGTGTAATAAATTGCCGGCCTCAAATGGCACAGCCCAAGGAATTTCGGCGGCTGAATTGAATACTTCGTTGTTGCCGGCGGGCGCAATTGTTATGGAATTTGGTGGCGTTTCAAATGCATCGTTGGCGGCGGGTGGCTCGCATTCATCAACAACATTAGGCAAGGCATCTATGTCAACTGCATCTGGTGCGGCGGCCGGGGGTTCGGATGGTGGCGCAACTAGCACAGTTATGGGCACTGTTGCGGGTTTGTCGGGTAAATTTTTAAAAATGGGTGGCATTGTAGCATCAACGTTGTCTTTCAATCCGACAACGGCAATTGTTGATGGTGTGGTCAAGGCCGTGGTGGCGTTGGCATCGGATAAATATTCGTCGGAATTTGATGGTGGAACACGTGAAATGTGGTCAACATTTAATCGTGATACTCGTGTTTGTCATGTGTGTACATCAACAATTACCAAAGATTGCAAAAACAAAGGTTCTCGTGGATTTTTGGGATTGTGGGATTCGCGTGGTGTTGAATGTGAATCGGGAACACCGATTGAAAAGTGCGAGGATATTCAAATGTAAAAAAAATCCCCGAAATGGGGATTTTTATTTTGATTTGACTGTTTTGCCTTTGATAAGGGTACCTTGGGGTGTCATAACCCAATCGCAAATGCCTTTGTTTAAACATTCTTCGGCGGGGATGAAACCGAATTTGTTTTTTCCCAGGCTTTCTATTTCCTGTGGTTTCAGGTAAGTGTTTTTCAAGTATAAATCCATTGTGAGCTTGTCACGTTGTTTTAGGTATTCTGTGCTTTGTAGTAATTCGGATTCTGTTTCAATATTGATTGATTGCGAATTGATGCACATCTTGTGTTGTGCCGGGGTATTCGTCGCGCAAAATCCGGGCGTTTTGTTAAGCTGTGACCGATTATCAAAGTTTATGCGATGTTGGGCGTGGCTGTTCATAATGCGAAATCCGGGGGTGCCATTGATAGCCAACAGGCTGGCGGAGTTGAATGCAAGACCCAGAACAGTAGTGCGAATGATGGTACCGTTCATTTTTGCAATTGCAAGTAAATGCAAGATGGATTCTGTAATCGAGATATTACCTCCAGTGGAATTGATGTAAACATCAATAACAGGTTGTTTGGCAGGATCCAGATTATATGGTGTTTTTAGTGTCTTCTCTTGGGTGTGCCTGGTGGGTATAGGCAATGAATCGACCAGATATTCCAAGTCGCCAAGCATATCGTTAGTTGTCAAAGGTGAAATTTTTTCCACAAGAAATATTTTTGATTCGATAATATAATTTTTAGAATCCAGATTCATAGTCATGTTTTTGTACTTAGTTAAATTTGTTTTTGTAAAGATAGCACAAAACATAAAACTGTCAAGACGAAAATTATTTATAAATCTTGCCTTGGGGCGGATTTGGGGGTACAATAGAGACATTGTGTTTCAATGACAAGGAAGAGTTATTATGTCAAAGTTGATTGTTGATGGAAACTGGGCGGCGGCTGATGTCGCGTATAGATGTGTGGATTTTGCCGCAATTTATCCTATTACCCCCAGCAGTACTATGGGTGAATTGGCGGATGAGTGGTCGTTCCAACATAAAAAGAATATTTGGGGCGCAATCCCACAGATTGTTGAAATGCAGTCCGAAGCTGGGGCGGCCGGTGCGATGCATGGTGCGTTGCAAATGGGGGCCTTGGCGACAACTTTTACCGCATCTCAGGGATTACTGTTGATGATTCCAAATATGTATAAAATTGCGGGGGAACAAATACCGTTTGTTATGCATGTGGCGGCGCGTGCACTGGCAACACATGCATTGTCAATTTTTGGTGACCACAGTGATGTTATGTCGGTGCGTTCAACTGGGTTTGCGTTGCTGTCTTCGCACAGTGTACAACAGGCACATGATATGGCGGCAATTGCGCATGCGGCAACTTTGCGGGCGCGTGTGCCGTTTTTACATTTCTTTGATGGGTTCCGTACCAGCCACGAAGAATCACGCCTGACGCGCATACCGGATGAAGTGCTGGAAAAAATGATTCCTGAAAAATTGGTGCTGGAAAATCGTGCGCGTGGTATGACACCGGATAAACCAACAATTCGCGGAACCGCGCAAAATCCAGACGTATATTTCCAGGGGCGCGAAGCGGCAAATCCATTGTATGAAAAAACGCCGGAAATCGTCCAAGAATGTATGGATGAATTTGCGGAACTTACGGGGCGCGGGTATAACCTGGTTGATTATGTGGGGGATGAAAACGCAGAATTTGTTATTGTCGCCATGGGCAGTGCGTGTGAAACCATAGAAGAAACATTGCCGCATTTGCCAGGCGGATTAGGATTGGTCAAGATTCATTTGTATCGGCCGTTTCCAGTGGATGCTTTTCGTCGTGCGTTGCCAAAATCGGTTAAATCTGTTGCGGTTCTGGACAGAACTAAAGAGCCGGGCAGTATTGGCGAGCCTTTGTATCAGGATGTGAAAACTGTTGTTGCCGATGGTGTTGAGGTTTATGGTGGGCGGTATGGATTGGGCTCGAAAGAGTTTAAGCCACGTGATGTCAAGGCGGTGTATGAAAATATGATGTGTGATAAATTGCATCATAATTTCACGGTTGGGATTGAGGATGACTTGTCTGAATTGTCACTGAAAACAGATTCTGCGTTTGCTGTCGAAGACCCGAATTTTAAAACCGCAATTTTATATGGTATCGGCAGTGATGGTACGGTTGGCGCGGTTAAAAATATTGTGAAGATTGTTGGGGAAAATTCTGATTTGTATCCGCAATCATATGCCGTGTATGATTCCAAAAAATCTGGTGGGTTGACTGCGTCGCATATTCGTTTTTCAGATGCGCCGATTAAAAGTCAGTACTTGGTCGAGGTGGCGGATTTTATCAGCGTTTCAAATTTTATGATTGCACAACGGTTTGATGTGTTCCGTGGATTGCGCGCGGGTGGTACGGTAATGATTAATACATCGATGGCGCCGGATGTTGCATTCGCAAATTTGCCACGCGATGCGCAGGAACATCTGATGCGGATTCGTGCAAATGTTTATTTCTTGGATGCGAATCGTGCGGCGACAGAATTGGGACTTGGGAATCGTATTAATACATTTATTATGTTGAATTTCTTTAATTTGACGAATGTGATTGACCCAGCACAGGCCGCAATCAGTGCCAAGGCCGCAATTGAAAAGACTTATAAGAAAAAGGGGATGGATGTTGTTCAGGCAAACTGGGCGGCGGTTGACAGGGCAGGGGAATTTTTACACAAATTCTGTATGTCGTCATCTGTGTCAAATTTTGCGCCGGATTTTGTGCCTGCTATGACGACAGATGCCCCGACCGAGATTGCGGCAACACTGGGCGAGATGGCAGCGCAACGTGGGGATGCGATACCGGTTTCGCGTTTTCGTGTGGATGGTGAATTTGGCGCAGGGCAATATCCTGTTGGAACATCAAAATATGAAAAACGCGCCATTGCCGACAGGGTGGCGACCGTTGATATTGACAAGTGTATCCAATGCGGGAAATGCTCGATGTTGTGTCCGCATGCGGTTATTCGGATTAAGGCTTTGACCGCAGATCAGGTAGAAGAGGCACGCGCCAAGGGTATCAAAGTTGTGCCGATGAAGACACCAGAATTGGGTCCAGATATGTATTTCACAATCAATATTTCGCCGGCCGATTGTACGGGGTGTGGTGTGTGTGTGAAAAACTGTCCGATGGGGGCATTGTCTATGGTGCCGGCGGCGGATGTTATGGCGGATAATCAGGCGGCGTTTAATGCAGCGGAAAAATTGCCGGATATGGAACGCGAAAAGTTAAACCTGAATATCCCAAAGCATGTGGAATTGTTGCCACATTACTTTGAGTTCCCGGGTGCATGTGCGGGATGTGGCGAAACCCCATATGTAAAATTGTTGGCGCATTTGTTTGGGGATAGAATGGTGGTTGCAAATGCAACTGGGTGTTCTTCGATTTATGGGGCGAATTTGCCGACAACACCATGGACACGCGATGCAAATGGACGTGGACCAGCATGGTCGAATTCTTTGTTCGAAGATAATGCGGAATATGGGTTGGGAATGCGATTGGCGCTGAACCAGAAACGTGATAACCTGCGTGCATTGTTGTTCGAGTTGGGAATTGAAAATGTTGAAGCCATATTTGATGAAACCGATTCGGCAAAACAACGCGCGCTGGAAAAAGATTTGCGTGCACAATTGGCAAAAATTGATGGGCCGCGCGCTAGGTTGGCGGAAAGCCTGGTTAGTGAAGTTGTCGATAAATCTGTATGGATTATTGGTGGTGATGGCTGGGCGTATGATATTGGGTATGGCGGCGTCGATCATATTTTGCACAGTGGCGAGAATGTAAATATTTTGGTCTTGGATACCGAGGGGTATTCTAATACTGGGGGGCAGCAGTCAAAATCTACACCGTTTGGGGCCAGTATGAAATTTGCAATTGGTGGTAAAAATCATGCGAAAAAGGATTTGGGGCTGATTGCGATGATGAGTGGTGCGTATGTGGCACAAATTGCGCTGGGGGCGAATCAGGCCCAGGCAATACGTGCATTCCGCGAGGCAGCATCTTTTAATGGGCCGTCGATTATATTGGCGTATGCTCCATGTATTGCGCATGGTTTCGCATTGCAAAATGGGGGTGAACATCAGATGCAGATGGTGCAGACAGGCGCATGGCCTTTGTTCAGATTTAATCCCAGTTTGATTGCATGTGGGCAGAACCCGTTGACCATGGATTCAAATGTTGACAATCCTTGGCCGTTAGAGGATTTCTTGAAAACAGAATCGCGTTTCGGTGCAGCGCGTGCAGTAAACCCACAATTTGATAAACTGGTTGATATGGCCAAGGCAAATAATGCGTATAAAAGCGAATTGAAAAAACATATTGCGCAATTTGTAATGCAAAACAAACCAATTGTTAAAGAAAATGGAGAAGGATAGTCATGAATAGAATTTTTTTGTGTGCGCTGGTATTATTGACAGCTTGTACATTTCAGACTAAACACAGGGGGTATGTGTTCCCCGATGATTTGGAATCGCAGGTCGCGGATATTAAAACAACTTCTGTGTTGATTGAAAAAATTGGTACACCTCAGGTCAAGACTATACATGGAGACGAGGTTTGGGTGTATTATGGCGCAGATGAAAATTATCGTGGACCGTTGGCGCCAACCTTTACTGACGAGACAGTGTTGTTGGCATGGGTCAAGGGTAATCGTGTGTTAAAGACACAGGTTTTGCATGATGAAGATTTACCGGATGTAAAAATTGCAGATGGAGAAACTGAAATCCCAGCGGCAATTGAATTGAATGCGATTGAAGAGTTGTTTAATAATATTGGACGGTTCAGTCCTGCTGGATTGGGGCAATAAAAAAACCCACCAAATGGTGGGATTTTTTATTATTGTTTTTATTTCTTTTTGGTTGCTGTTGCCGCTGCCGCTGCTGCCTTGGCTTTTTCGTCTTCTTCCATTGGCATTTTACCAGCAATGATTGCGAATGCCAGTTCTGCCTGGTGCAGCCCCAATTCAACACCCGCTGGTAATTCCAGGTCAGTACCATGAACCACATCACCAATTGTTAATTTTGCCAAATCGATGATGATTTTTTCTGGGATAACATCGACCAAGCCACGCAATGCAACCTTGCGCACAGCGAAATTCAATGTGCCACCCAATTTCAAGCCCCTGGATGTTTCGGCATTGATGGTTTCCACCGGAACGACCACATTGACTGGTTTTTTAACATCGATGCGTTTGAAGTCCGCATGAATTGCGGCGTCGCTGACTGGATGATATTGGATATCCATCAACATTGCATTTTCAGTGCCTGCGCTGGTTTTAATTTGAAATAATTTTGTCCGCAAACCTGGTGTTTTCAACAATATTTCGAATTCGCGACCGTTTAATTCGATTGCGACTGGGGCCTGTTTTTCCCCGTAAATAACAGCAGGGATGTTTTTGTTATTGCGGATGCTGCGTGCGGCCCCCTTGCCAGCAACGTTGCGAATTTCTGCATTTAATGTAATAGCCATTTTTTTATCCTTTGATTAGCTTATTTATTGTTGCGCAGCCTCCAAGGGTGCTGTGCGTGGCGAATTATTACGCAAAAATTCAAAAAAATCAAGTGATTTTTAACAATTATCGCCACACACTGGGGATAGAACGATAATCAGATAATTTATTACAATTGCCAAACATCCCCCCCACCTGTGCGCTTGTCGCATCTGGCCAAATTTCATACAATGCTCTTCCATTTATTCTTGTTGATTGCCCATACAATTTCCTATCACCATAGAAAGTCCTGTAAAACATATTTGACTGCGGCTCACCAGACAAGTCCCCAAACAGATCATCTTCCATTCCACTCAATTTACTACAATTTGCAAATGTCTGATCAAACATTCCGGGCGCAGGTGCCCCAGAAATACCTGCAAATGCCCCCGTTGGCAACGTGCCACGCAATTTTGAACACCCATAAAATGTCGCATAAAACATATTTTTCGCAGGCGCACCAGTAATACTGGAAAACAACTTCTGAGGCAAACTGCCTGTTAATTGCGTCAATCCACGAAATGTTTCATAAAACATCGCGGGCGCCGGCGCCCCCGTCATTGTCCCAAACAAAGCTTCTGGCACCGCACCACGAAAACCATTACTGCCATAAAACGTCCTGTAAAACATATTCTCAACCGGCGCCCCAACCAAATCTATGAACAAATTGGCCGGTATCGCCCCCGTTATATCCGTATTGGCAAAGGTTTGATAAAAACGCGGATTTTTACCATTTGCCAACGTCGGAAATATCATGCTTAAATTACCCTGGATGGTTGAAATACTGGAATCACCATAAAAACTGATTGCCGCAGTGGTAACGTCATCGTTGTAATCTGTTGCCAAACCACCTAAACGTACAGCATACGTCTCGTACCCAGTAAAAGAATGCGAATAGGTCACATTCTGCGTATCAGGTTTAGTTATCGGTTCCTGCGTTCCATCACCCCAATCAATAACAAAATCCCCCTGGGCAGATATTGTAAATGACAAAGAACCGCCCGACACAGTCATTTCAAACGGATACTCGTAATCTACCGCTTCTACTTCCTTCAACAACGTATCATACGCCTGAATGGTTGCGACTGTATCTGCTGCATCATCTGTGGCATAAACGGTCGAACTATACGCAGTTCGCACCCCTGTAATAAATTCATTAGCAAAATCAACAACCGTCAGCAAATATTTCATATTCACAGGCACATCCAAATCCGCATCGGTCAGTGTACTATTAACCGGAACATACACCCCATAATTATGTTCCAACAATTCATGAACATATCGGATGGATACAATATCTGCCGCATTGGCGACAGATATAAACAAACATGCAAAAAAACACAAAATTCGCTTCATTCAACAACATCAATCTGCATCTGGATTCGGTAATAGTGGGGTTGGCGCCTTGAACGCACCGGTCACAGTAAACGAACCTGAAACAGTATAAGTACCCGCCATAGTCTGATTCGCAGATGCAGACGTATCCACCTTGGTTTCTGATTGCTGATTTACATAATCATTAACATACTCGGTCGAGGCCAAATCCGCAAATGATACCCCAGGTGCCATCAGCAAAAAAAGAAAAAACAGCCTCGCTCTCATATTATTCCCAACACAAAACACCAGTCAATTCATAACGTTATGTTTGGTCCCGATTATCCTTTCCCCGTCAAGGTACTAAAATTAGCAATTTTACACAAGCACAAAATAACAGATTACTTCCAAACACTTGGGATATTCGCCCAATCTGACAACCCTGTATCGCCAGAATACATTCCCCCAAAATAATTTTTCGTGGCATCGGGCCATATTTCATACAGGTACTTACCACCACTCTTAACAGAATCACCCGTCAAAGCATAATTTCGGTAAAAAGTTTCTGTAAACATCTGATTCTGAACCGTTCCCGTTAATTCCCCAAACACCCCATCTTCAATTCCGGTCAATTTTGAACAATTATAAAATGTTCTGTAAAACATCTGTGGTGCCGCATCCCCAGAAATCCCCGCAAACAATCCCGCCGGCAACACACCCGACAATCCCGAACACCCCGCAAACGTATTATAAAACATCTTTTCCACAGGCACCCCATCCAACCCTGCGAACAAATCCGCCGACAACGCGCCTGTCAACCCCGAACAAACATTGAACGTTCCCTCGAACATACGCTTGGCTGGCTGACCTGTAATCCCCGTGAACAAATCCGCCGGAATAGACCCCGTTAATCCCGAACAAGAAAAGAACGTATTTCCAAACATCAATTCCTGGGGCGCACCATCAAACCGCCCAAACAATGCGTTTGGAATCGCCCCAGTCAAACCCGAACATCCCGAAAATGTCGCATTATACATACGCTGGGCTGGTGCCCCAGAAATCCCCGCAAATAAGCCTGATGGAATATTCCCCGTCAAACCCGAACATCCCGCAAACGTTGCGTGAAACATATCACGGGCCGGCGACCCAAACAAACCATCAAACAAACCATCGGGTATACCGCCACTTAACCCAGAACAATTTTCAAACGTCCGGTAAAACACCCCTTCCATCGGATCACCTTTAATTCCCGAAAACAACCCCGCCGGAATTTCACCACTCAGGTTTTTATCACCATAAAAAGTCCCATAAAACATATTTTTGGTGGGTTTTCCCGCCACCCCCGAAAACAGCGCCGGCGGAATGTCACCCGTCAGATTTGGATTATTTCCAAAGGTATAATAAAACTTAGGCTGGGTACCATTCGCCAATGTCGAAAAAATTTGCCCCAGACTGCCACTTATATACGCGATATTCTGGTTATTATTAAAACTGATTGCTGGTGTTGTACTGCCATTACTGTACGCAGTTGCCTTGCCATCTAATTCGACGGTATATTTACCTGCCAATTCATACGTATGACTGTATAATGTTTCATTTGTATCAGTCCGGTTTATAACCTCTTCTGTGCCATCACCCCAATTGACATAAAAAGTTCCCTTGGCTGAAATCGTGAACTGAAAACTATCCGTTGTATCAATTGTTGTTAGCTTAAACGGAAAGCCAATAAATTTAATCAAACCATCCACCGCCTGCTGTGCAGCAACCGTATCAGCCGCCGCAGTTGTTGCATAAGCGCCAGCAACATAATTAGTCGTCTGCCACCCATTCAATTTATAATTTGCCACATCAATCGCCCGCAACAAATATTCCATATTAGCAACTACACTACTATTCGTCAGCAGTTCATTTTTAGGCACCGTAATATTCCATCGTTGCTGAATCAAATCATGTATATATTGCACATTAACAACCTGGGCCGCTGGTGCTGCAAAAATAAACAACAGGCTAAAAAATATACCCAACAAGCACTTCATTGCATCAATCCATAGGTGGCAAAGGCGGTGTCGGCACATACAACGCCCCCGACACAGTGTATTCGCCCGCCATAGTCTGTTTAGCATTGGCAGATGTATCAACGCGCGATTCAAGCGCCGTACTTACATACGACGTAGAAGCCAGATCCGCATACGCGGTTCCGGCCCACAACACACCAAGAATCAGCACAATTCGCCTCATCAAACTCCTTTCTGTACGGCAAAGAATTTAAAAAGCAGCCCGACACATCAGTATCAGACCACACACAAAAACCGTCAAATCAAGACGCTAGAATTCTTTCCCTTACTTGTACACTTATTATTGCAGAAAAATCAAAAATTTACAACAACAAAAAAAATACAAGGCTAGACTTTTTGTAAAATCAATAATCGTGCGCGGCCATACGTCTTATCACGCAAAATTTCCCACACATCACCGTTGGGCTGGGATTCATGCCCAACTTCCTGTTCCCAGATTAAAATGGTACCAGCGCGCCCCACACGTGCAACACGCGCCACAAACGCCCGCCCCAGATTTTCATCCGCATACGGCGGGTCAACAAAAATCAAATCTGCATTCGCCGCGTATTTATCCACCGCTCCAATCGCATCCGTTTGCACCACGGTTGCGCATGCACCAATGTTCAAAACAGATAAATTATCACGGATTGTTCTAATTGATGTTGGCGACGTGTCTGTGAATATGGCCCGCGTGCCAGCATATCGGGATAAACATTCAATTCCAAACGCGCCTGACCCCGCAAACGCATCCCAGACAACCATGTCTGTGCCCGCATCAATAATCCCCGATTCCAGCATATTAAACAACGCAATCCGCGCACGATTCTGGGTTGGACGTGCATCGGGTGGCAAACGCAATTTGCGCCCGCGAAATTGACCTGAAATAATTTGCAATTTTGAATCCATACGATAAAGTATAAATTATGAAATTTATGAATCAAGCCATTACTTGCGCCCGGCGCGCTTTTTTGCATGATGATGTGCCAATTGGCGCAGTGATTGTTCGTGATGGCAAGGTTATTGCACGGGGAGAAAATCAGGTGCAATTACGCAAAAATCCAACCCTGCACGCAGAAATCGTTGCAATAAATCGTGCTTGCAGAAAACTGGGAACAAAATTTTTGGACAATTGCGACATATATGTATCCCTGGAACCGTGCGCAATGTGTGCGACGGCAATTTCTTTTGCGCGAATAAAAAATATATATTTTGCTGCGGCAGATGAAAAGGGGGGCGGTATCATGTCTAATGCGCGTGTCTTTGAAACAGACAAACATTTGTGGAAACCCGCTGTGTATCAAATGCAGGATTATTCAGAATTGTCTGCACAAATGTTGCGAGATTTTTTTCGTATCAGACGCATGAAAAATGCTGAAATAGAAAATAAATAAAACAAGAAAAAATCCCCAAAACGGGGATTTTTTTCTACATTCTCATTGGCATCAAGACGTATAAAGCGTCTGTGTCTTTGTCGACAGAATTGATTTTTGTTGGTGCCAATGGGTCCTGCATTTCCATTTGGAATTGTTTGCCTTCGACCTGGCTGGCGACATCCAACAAGAATTTTACATTAAACACAACGGTGAAAGAGGTGTCGCCATTATACTCGATGTCCAGTTCTTGGGTCGCGGTACCAGCGTCCGGGCTGGACGCATTGATGACCAATTTGTTCATGCAGAATGTCAATTGAACAGATTTCGTTTTGTCAACACTGGCAACCGAAACCAGGTCCACTGCATTGATGAACTGTTTTCTGTCCAGGACTGCAATTTTGTCGTTGCCCTTGGGGATTACAACGCGATAGTTTGGATATTGCGCATCGACCAATTTGCTGGTCAAGGTGGCAGAACCAACAGTGAAACGAGCCTTGGTATCAGACAATTCGACCAATACATCGTCAACATTGGCATCTTCTAATAATTTAGACAGTTCGCCAATTACACGACGTGGTAAAATGACCGAAGGCATATCGGCGCTGCCCGCTGGGGCCGGCATTGCGCACAAGGCCATGCGTTGGGCATCCGTCGCAACGGCGGTTAATTTTTTGATGTCACCTTCTTCGGCAATATGGAAATAAATACCACCCAGATGATAACGAACATCATCGGTTGGAATTGCGAATTTTGTTTGGTTGATTAAATGTGCTAAATCCCCGGTTGTCATCTGGAATTTTGTGGTCAAATTGCTGCCCGCCATGGCCGGGAAATTTTCAGCCGGTAATGTTGGCAGACGGAATACAGCACGACCACTGGATACAACCAATTGATCGCCTGATTGCTTGAACGAGATTTCTGCATCATCTGGTAATTTACGGACAATGTCATACAGCATTTGAACCGGTACTGTAATTCTGCCCCCCAAGGTAATGTCGGCGGCAACATGTTCAACCAATTCTAAATCAACATTGGTCGCAGACAGGATTAAATCATCCGCAACCTCGATTTTAACGTTCATCAAAATAGGTAAGGTAGCGCGCTTTTCAACAATTGATTGCATATGCCCCAGCGCGCGTATCAAAACCTGACGAAACACTGAAAATTCCATTATAATACTCCTGTTTCCTTGTCTTTCGTTGTGTGTCCTACACTCTTTTGGTTCAGTTTACCAAAAAAACCCGATTCGGTGCAAGACTAAATACATGTTGAACACAAGTCTGGTGAAAATAATCCAGATTAAATATGATTGTTTATTTCAATGCGGCGATGATCTGGGTGAAATTGCTGTTCTCGTCGCCATTGGCATCAATTGGACTGAATTTTATCCCGGGCGCAGTGCGCAACCAGTCAACCGCTGGCATCGTTGTTTTTTGAAAATTGTTAAGACGATTGCGGATGATTTCCAATGCGCTGTCGTCGGCACGGTGCGAGCCAGAACGGGCGCGCTTTTGGATGCGCTTAATCAGGGTTTCTTCGTTTGTGTACAGGTACAGTACATGGATGTCATATTTGTTTGCATATTTTTCAACCAGCCATTTTGCCTGGCCGATTGTGCGTGGAAAACCGTCCAAAATCATGTCGCTGTGTTCTGTTATTTGGGGAGCGATTATATCACAGATAAGTTCGTCCGGTATCAGATTGCCAGCGGATATTAATTTGCAAATTTCAGAATCTGTTGGCAGGGCGCGTAAAATTGCGCCGGCTTCGATGTGCTTATAGGGCTGTTGATTTAATAGCATCTTAGAAAGTGTGCCCTTGCCAACACCAGGCCCCCCCATCATAACGATGATTTGTTTTTTGTTCATATTTTTATTCTATCACAAAAAACACCGTCTGCAAAGCCAGACGGTGAAATATTTTATATGTTTTTATAAATTATTTTTTTCTGTTTTCAATTGCAGCACCCAAGATATCGCCCAGAACGGAACCAGAATCGGCTTCGTTTGCGAATTCTTTGACGGCCTGCTTTTCCAATGTCACCTGCAGAGCACGGATAGACAATTTAACAGTGTTGTCTTCGACCGAAACAACAGATGCTTCTACGCTGTCGCCAACATTGTATTTTGATGTATCCTGTTCTGATTTTTCACGGGACAGGTCTGTGCGACGGATTGTACCGCGTACATCGCCCGCCAATGTCAAAACCAATTCATCAGGTGTGACTTCGGAAACTGTACCGCAAACAACCGCGCCTTTCTTGATAGATATGGCGTTGTTGTCGGCGCTTTCTGTCAACTGTTTGATACCCAGTGTGACACGTTCTTTTTCTGGATTGATGTCCAGAATCTTGGCTGTCACTTCTTGGCCACGAACGAATTTTTTCAATTCTTCTTCGTCCAATTTGTTCCATGACAGGTCAGAAATGTGAACCATACCGTCCAATTCCGGTGTCAAGGCAACGAACAGACCAAATTCAGTGGTGTTCTTGATTGGGCCAGTGATAACATCGCCAACATTGTGGGTTTCTGCAAACTGTTTCCATGGATTTGGTTGCAGTTGTTTATAGCCCAATGAAATACGACGTTTGTCTTGGTCAATGCCCAGAACAACAACGTTTACATCGGCACCGTTCTGCAAAACTTTGCTTGGGTGGATGTTCTTGTTTGTCCAAGACAGTTCAGACATGTGAACCAGACCTTCGATATTGTTGCCCAGGTCAATGAAAGCGCCGTAATCTGTCAAAGAAGATACTTTGCCTGATACTGTGTCGCCAACATTGAATGCGCGGGATGCTGTTTCCCATGGGTCTTCTTCCAGTTGTTTCATGCCCAAGGAAATGCGATGTGATTCTGGGTCGAACTGGATAACCTTGACAGTAATTTTTTCGCCAACATGAACCAATTCACGTGGGTGATTGACGCGTTTCCAAGACAAATCTGTTACGTGCAACAGACCGTCGATGCCGCCCAAATCAACGAATACACCGTAATCTGTGATGTTTTTAACGGTACCTTCCAGTACTGCGCCCAGGGAAATATTTTTCATCGCTTCTTTTTGCGCTGCTGCGATTGTGTCAGACTGAATCGCGCGACGTGATACGATTGCGTTTGTGCGCAAAGCGTCCATTTTCAATACGCGGAATTTGTCCTTTAACCCAATCAAAGACTTGGCATCGCGGATTGGTTTGTGGTCAACCTGGGACGATGGCATAAATGCAAACACGCCATTGATGTCAACTGTGAAACCACCACGGACAACATCGATAATTGTACCTTCTGGATCGATACCTTCGGCAACTGTCTTTTCCAGGTCTTTCCATGCCTTTTCTGCGCGGGCCTTGGTATAAGACAAGATTGCAGTACCTTCGCGGGATTCATAACGTTCTACGAAAACGTCGATGATATCGCCAACGGATGGTACAGATGCACCGAATTCTTTTAATGGAACGCGACCTTCGGATTTCAGGCCAACATCGACCATTGCAAAATCACCACGGATATCCTTGATGGTACCCTTGGTGGCATAGCCCTGTAATGTTTCCTGGGTGCCATAGTTCGCGTCAAACATCTGGACAAAATCTTCGCCAGACAGTGGATTAAATAAATCTTTGGATAAATCTTTCATAAGAAAAATGTTAGTCAAAGTTTGCCACCCTTCACCAAGGTTTCGGGTGGCAGGCCACCTAAAATCTTTCTGGGGGTCTTGTGGGGTTAGTCGGATTGATTATGCGCCCACCCGCAAAATCGCACTTATTATATGTGTTTTTTTAGAAAATGCAAGGATTTGTTAAAGAAAAATATGCCCCCAATTTGGGGGCGTGCGCATCAATCGATTTTTACAGGGATTATTGTTTGATGCTTGACTGTGTCCAGACTGTGATTCTGGAAAGGTACGGATGCAAAGTCAATGTCTTTGATGTTTATGCTGCGGATTGTGCGATTGTACATAGTGTGATAATAAATTACCATGTTTTTCAGGTCAGTCGATATTGTCCACTGTGTGGCCGACGGCATATTGTTTGGTGCGCGCCCGACAGCGAACTGGACCCCCAGAGGCACATCAAAGTTATTCAGGATATGAAATGATTGCTGCATGGTGTCATAGGCATTTTCTTGTTCCAAAGAAAAGGTTTTCAAAAATGCTGCTCGGATAAATCTGGATGGCGGGGTAAAATCGCCCGGCAAACCCAGAAAGCCAGAACCTGAACCAAATGCGCGCAGGTTTATAGGGCCAAATTCGGTTGGGCCCGCGCCACCTGGGTGCAGATTGACATAGTTGTTCAGGTTTGTCATCTGCCACTGAAATCCGGGTGAATTTGTTAGAACGCCAATCTCGTTTTCATAAAAGTTTGGTATGCCGTTGACTATTTCCAGTACAACTTGGCGACCGGATGGTTCGGTTATGCGCCAATGGACGGTGGATGCAGATGGGTCTACATTTATGATTCTGACATCGTTGATGGCGGCTTTGACCTGGTCAATGGTGGAAAAGCGCGACAGTATCCATGATACGACCTGAAAGTCCGCCAACGAGATGTCTTTGTTAGTGTCGCTGTATGCTTGGTATTTTCCATAGTTTGGGAAATAGAATAGGGCGGCGGACAGGCCTGCCTCGTTTGTGCCGTCGATGACAAATTCTGGCTGTTGAACTGCGATGCCTGCATAGCCATAAAGCGATGTATAAGACATGCCGTTCATAGTGCCATCAGGCAGCAATGATTTCATGTTGTGGCCGCGTGGGACAATTGTGTACATGCTGTTGTTTTCAGCGCCCGACCAGTCCATGGTGCGGGCGACGATCGTTGCGCCGTCGCGTGATTTTAATGTGATGCCGGTGCAAGCGTCTGCGGATTGAGCCAGTGCCAGACAGGCGGTAATAGTTGCAAAAAGTTTTATGTTATGCATATTTGTTTCCCCCTTTGATGCTATTATTTATGTTTTGTGCGTGTGATGCACTAGGGGTGATTTCTTAATATGCGATATGTTTGTTCTGGCTGGTCCGTATATGGTTTGGGTTTTACATATTTTTTACACGAGGATTTTTTGGGGTATTGTCAATAGTTGTGAGAAAAATGTGGGGATTATTTCTTGGGTCTAGAGTTTATTAGGTTTTTTAAGTCTTGTAAGAAATTTTCGCCTACGTGGTCACCGACCCCATATCCACCAGCTTCTAAAACATTTTTCTTGTATAAATCTTTATATTGCTCTGTTAAACTAGTGGCGGCTCCAAATTCTGCGTTTTGTCTTGTTGCAGAGCCATAACCAGGTAATTTTGTGTCTATGTCGTGCATGTGTTCGTGTGATAATGTGTTCATGAACTCATCTAATGAATAACTTTCTAGATAATCGTCACGAAATTTAATTATTCCGTTATCTGTTTCTGCTGCAAAATCATATTTAAACGAAGATTTTGGACCGTGTTCAATTCGTGATGTTGGTACACTGCCATATTCTGTGCCGATACCAATTCGTGCATCAAATTCTTTTACTAAATCCTGTGCAAATTCAGCTCGTTCATCTAGGGATAGGTCATTGAACCCTAATGCTTTTGCTTTTAATTTTTCATCTGATGCAATGATATCTAAATATTGTTGACGAGAAAATTTGGCAACTTCTTTTATTCGGTCATTATCAGCTAAATTCTGATATGCATCAACAAGAAGAGCTCTGTTGTTAAGGTGATCATCAATATCTGCTTGTGTATAATTTGGACCGCGTTTGGCATCCTCTCGTATAAATTCTATCATGTCATCTAACTCTGGGTCTCTTGCATCGTAATCTATTGGACCTAAAATTTTACCATCTTCCATCATTGTATAACCATTACCCAAATCAACCCCTTGGGTTGGTGCGGCCATTTGTCCTTTGGGGACAACTATTGGGTCTTTGATACCTTGTGATGTTGTTGGTATTTCACGAATTATTGTGCCGTCATCTGCTACCCTAAATCCAGTACCTGTTGTTGCAATATTGTTGTTTGTTGTTAATTGTGATATATCAAATGAAGATGTTGTTTTTCCCGAGCGATATTTTGCTTTAAGTGCAGCTATTGAGCTACCACCCCCATTGCTTGGTCTGTCAATTTTCAAAATTCCGTAATCGTCTACATTTAGTGTTAAGTTATGTTCTGTTTTAAACCAAGATGTTAATGCGTCAAATTCTTCGTCAGATAGTGTATTTCTTGTCCAGTGGCCTGGGAATGGAGCATCTGCATGCACAACATTATTTATCAACCCATCAAAATCGTCAATACCTCCACCCAATGCAACCAATTTTTGTTTGGCTCCATCAAGGGCAGATGTTGCAAAATTTCCTGCCGGTATTTTTAACACATCATCTGCATTGCTTACTTTCTTCCCATTTTTGGCCAGCTGTTTTAGTTCAAGACGTTTGGCGCGCAGTGTTGATTCTGGGGCATTGTCTATGGATTGTATGGCGCGTGCGAATTTTTGTTTAATGGCGGCGGTACTTTTTACCACACGACTGGATTTTGAAATCGCCCATTTGGTAATACCGGTTATCAACGATGCCAGTTGCAATCCAATACCAACCGCACGCCAAACCTGTTCCGGTTCCCAAGAATCTGTGTCAAAGAACCCCAGTTTATTATCCGCCATGTCGGTACCATTTACCAACATTGTTGCCCAGATTTCGTCATCGTCTGGTATCAGGTTTGCCAAACGTGCCATTTCTGTATCAACTGCGTTCGCCTCGGCCGCGGTCATGTCGTTGGCATAATTTGCCATGCGTTGCAGGTTTTGCGACAGCATTTTCTTGGCACACTTTGCGTTTTTGCATTTATTACTTTCCACCAAGAAATCGTCTGCAATTCCGTTGATTTTTAATTGACTGGTTATTTCAATACCGGCACCAACAGTTTCAATACCGGTTAGAACAATCGCCGTTACCGGTGCGCCGGCCGCACCAGCGGTTACAACTGTTAAAGCAACACCAACGACAGCACCACCGACAATAAGACCTATATTTACACCTTTTTGTAAATTTTGGGCAGATTTTGATGATGGTAATAAACAACTCTGCGTTTCATCGTCCCACTTTGCGGCCTTGCATTCGGGGCATTCTTTCAAATTTGATAGGCGCAGGATGTTGCACTGTTGTTCGCCCAGGCCGATACAACGTTCGCCACTGTATGTGCCACCCGACACAACACAGGACATGCCCTGAACACCGCCCTGGGCGGTTTTCTTCCATTTTTCGTTTATATCATCAAAAACAAAATCAATTTGATTGTTGCCAACACGACATGTTTTTATGTCGTCTTTTAAATCGTTTATGCCGTTTCGGGCGCATCCGTCACCGGTATATGTATTAAACCCAGAATCGCATTTTACAGATGATGCCGATACACCTGCGCGCTGGGCAACATATTGTTTCAGATATGTTTCAACATTGGGGGTATTTGCAACCTGAATGCCATGACAGAATACAAAATTATCAATGCCGTATGCGGTTTTTAGTTTGCTTTTGTCGTTTATACTGTTGAAATTGATTTCGCACTTGTTGTTTTTGTATGTGGCAGAATATCCAAATTTTGCCATGGATTGGTTTATTTTTGCACATTTTGCACTGTCCGCTGCACAAGAAGCCCTCCAACAAATTGGAGTGTTAGGTGTACAGCCGGCCGTGGTTGGTTTGGCATCATACATACGACAGATTGCTCTTTGAATACTATTTTTTATGGTTTGGTCTTTGGGTTCTTCTAAATCGTCAAACACGAATTCATAGTAAGCGTTTTTATTATGGGACGTGCACATCAGGGTGTCGTCCAAAATGCCTGGGTCAAATTTATTTCTGCATTGAACTGTACTATCATTATGTTTCAGGCGCGCGTATTCCTTGGCCAATGTTTGACCTGGGGTTAAATTGACCTGTGTTCCGCCATAGATTTTGTTTGTAAAGAAATCATCAACGCAAATATAGCCGGCTTTGCCTTTGTTTTCTTTGGCGCAGGCATGATAGAACTTAATGCTGGAACGGCGCACCAGTGCATTTACAAATTTTTGACATTGTGATTTGCCGTTTGGCTTTTTTATGTCCCAACCGGCAATGGCGCAAATGTTCCATAATTTTTGGGCAGATATGCCGGTGCCATTGGATTGTTTTAATTGGTTGTTGTATTCGCTGATTACAGAAACCACTTTGTCGGCCGGCACGAATTCTTTGACAACAGATTCCACCGTAGATGGATTTATATGTATGTTCGCCAAGCATGGTGTTATCAAAAACAGGGATAATAATGTCAGGGCTATTTTTTTCATTTCAATACCCCCGTACATTTTTCGGCAACTGCGGCCACTTTTTTAATTGCGCTTATCTGTGTTGCATTGAATACGGTTGCGGTGGCGGATGCCGCGGTTGTTCCAATGGCCAACACATTTGACGCAGTATTTAGGTTCTTTTCCCGCTGTTTGTCATCACTGTTACGAACATCCTTTGAATTTGCCGATGCAGATGTTATTGTTCCGGCCAAACCGGTCGCAGCACCAACTGTGGATGAAATCATTGCACCCCGACCGCGATTGTTTATCTTGGACACATCAACATATTCATATTCGCCACAGGCGGATGCGATAGACTGTGCCTCAGATACGTCTTCGCCATTTATGAGTGCCTGCATAATGGAATTTTGCAGGTTTTTGACATTGCTGACACAGTTATCTATTTGTGTTTGCAGGTCGCCATCTACTTTATTCGTGCCGGCAATAATTGCACCGGCCACATTGGTTGCAGTTGCGCCCGCCATTAAACCAGTACGCCAGTTGCCCAGTTTTTTAGATTGTTTGGTTAGTTTATCTAACTCGGCCTGTGCGTCATCAATATCTTTGATTGCAATATCATAGGATTGTTCAAACTCCGCCAGGAATGCCTGTTGTTCGGCATCTGTGGGATAGATTGCGTTTTTCTCTAATTCTTCCAGTTCTTTGATAAGTTTTTCCAATTCTTCGGCTTGATTGTCCTTGGATTGTTTTACGAACCCCGTTACGGTTGCACCAACACCGGCCGCAGTTCCAACAGATGTAATTGCGGTGTTTATGCCGGCCATTGTTTTTAGGTCAGCCAATTCATCATCTATACCAACGCATGCTGTGTATGTGGCACGCAACGCATCATCCAATGGCAATATATTTGCAGATGCCATAAATGGGAAAATTATAAAAATTAAAGTGAAATATCGCATGACTACATTCGTTTGAATTATATCATATATCTGTATGAATTTTTACACAATTTTTACACGAGTATTAACTTTCCGCTTGCGTTGGAAAAATAAAGGTTATATAATCCGCGGTGCATTGGGGCATAGTTTAATGGTAGAACTCCGGACTCTGACTCCGTCAGTGTTGGTTCGAATCCAGCTGCCCCAACCAAGATTGACAAACCCGCCGATAAAGGCGGGTTTGTGTTTGGTTTCTAATAGTTTTATCGAGTTCGAAAGTTTGGTTTTGAAAAATTGTAAAAAATTACCATTTTCGAACTCTTTGTGATATAATTACGAGCATGACAGGTAATAATGAATTTTTATGCGATAAATCTGGTAAAGCTATAACTTGTTTTCATGGCACTTATTATGACTTTGATTATTTTTTTCCGTTGACTCATTTTGGTACGGAATTTTCAGCCAGAACTGTATTGAACGAAGGCAAATGGAAACGTGATAAAAATATAGATATAAACAAACCAAAAATTATACCGGTACATTTCAGAAAAGGAATTTACCTAGAAATACCCGATTTAAATGATCATTATGTAGAGGATTGGCAGGCAATAATTTTAGCATTTTTATTGGATAAAACCATTATTGAAGATATAGATAATTTGAAAAAATGGGATGATATTCAAAAAAAATGTGAATTCGTAGCGTTAAAAAAATTACCTTATCAATATGATTTTATTTTACAGTCGGTTGACAATGACAAAATCAAACAAGAGATATCTTACGAATCCTTGTATGATGAAGCGAACGCAGAAAATTTGTTTTTTCAAAGAATGATAAGATTTTTTGAATCAGTCGGCATAGACGGTTTTTTCTATAAAAACTTTACAGAATGTGGTGGCGATAATTCATATATTATATTCAGACAAAATAATGTCGTTAGAATCGATAAAACAGTGCCCCCAATGAAGACATATGTTGATGTTGAAAATTTAAAACATATAGAACAAGAATTTGCAAAAGATTATGTCCTGCGTCTTTTAACAACCCAGGAAAAAGAAAAATGGATAAAGCAATTACATGATTTTTATGATTTCAGAATTGCAGAAATTACCAGGCAGAAAGAAAAATTGATTCAGTGCGAAAAACAAAAATAATTTTCAATTTCTTGCCCGATTTCCACTAACTCGGTTCGCGAACTGCACAGATAGCACAACCAAGATTGACAACCGTTCGTTTCAGGGCGGTTTTTTGTTTGGTTTCTTGTGTTTCTGTCGGGGTCGAAGATTTTTTAGGCGGAATGAAATTTTAATATAAATTATTGACTTTTGGGCAAGTGTGGTATAAAATTGGCGCCGAAATGCGCATTTTGTGCATGGCCATTTGGCGAAAATGATAAACTAAGCTAAAAGGAAATATTATGATTGAAAAGAACTGGATGACTTTGATTAAGCCTAAAAAGCTGACAATCAAGACAGATGAACATAATCCAAATATTGCAACTTTGGTCGCGGAACCTTTGGAAAAGGGATTCGGTTTGACATTGGGTACGGCGTTGCGTCGTGTTCTGTTGTCTTCGTTGCAGGGGTGTGCACCAATCTATATCAAAATTGATGGTGTGCAGCATGAATTTTCCAGCATTTCTGGTGTTCGTGAAGATGTAACAGATATTATCTTGAATCTGAAAGGTGTTTATTTCAAGGCATTAAGCGAAGGTCAGCACAAAGCGTATCTGAAAGTTAAAGGACCGGCCGTTGTGACCGCAGGTATGATTGAAACAACGGGTGGTGTTGAAGTTATGAACAAAGATGCAGAAATCTGCACTTTGGACAAGGGCGCGAATCTGGATATGGAAATCACGTTGGGTATGGGGCGCGGTTATGTGCCTGCATCCCAGCATTCTGATGGTTTGCCATTGGGTGTGATTCCGGTCGATTCTATTTTCTCGCCAATCCTGAATGTGGCAAGTGATGTTTTGCCAACACGTGTTGGTCAATCGACAGACTATGACAAATTGGAATTGACTGTTAAAACAAATGGTTCGGTTACTCCAGAAGATGCAATCGCATTCGCAGCGCGTATCTTGACAGACCAGTTGGTTGTATTTATTAACTTTGAAGACCCAACCCAGTCTGATATCGCCAGCGAAGAAGACAAGGCAAAAGATACGTTGCCATTTGACCCGAAGTTGTTAAAGCATGTTGATGAACTGGAATTGTCGGTTCGTGCAAACAACTGCTTGAAGAATGATAAAATCAACTGGTTGGGTGAACTGGTACAAAAGACCGAAGCAGATATGTTGAAAACACCTAACTTTGGTCGCAAGTCTTTGAACGAAATCAAGGTCCAATTGGAAGCAATGGGGCTGGGGCTGGGGATGGAAGTTCCGGGTTGGCCACCAGAAAATATTGCGGAATTGGCCAAGAAGTACGAAGACCCCTACAAATAATAAATTAAATTCTGTGGGCTCTTGTCGTGTTGCGCCGTTTCTCATGTAGCGTCTGTACACTACGAAACGGCGAACACTTCCAATAGCCTCACAAAATTTAATTTCTTGCCTGGCAAGGGGCAGAGTAATAATTTCTTGCTTTTTGTGGGAATTTATATAAAATAAAGCGAATTTAATCCCACGGTGCTGGTTTTTATCAGGTCGTGGCGTCTCAAACGAATCCCATCAAACGACGGTGGGCAGAAACCAAAAGGAGTAATCAGATGAGACATATGAAAGCAGGTCGCACATTTAATCGCGATACAAATGCACGCAAGGCCTTGTTTATCGGTCTGGCGAAAAACTTGATTGAAAAAGAACAGATTAAAACTACTTTGCCAAAGGCAAAAGATTTGCGCAGTGTTGTTGAAAAACTGATTACACGCGCCAAGGTTGATTCTGTTGCAAATCGTCGTTTGACGGCATCTGAATTGGGTAATACATCCGCCAAGACAGTGAAAAAGTTGTTCGAAGTTTTGGGGCCACGCTATGCAAACCGTAATGGTGGCTATACCCGCGTTCTGAAGGCGGGGTTCCGTTATGGTGATGCGGCACCAATGGCGATTATCGAATTGGTTGATCGTGATGTAAATGCCAAGAAAGCGCCAGTCGCCCCAGTTGTTACCGAAGAAGTGGCACCAGAAGCTGTTGAAAAAGAAACTAAAAAAGCAGCCAAGAAAGATGCAGAATAATTAAAAGTCCCGCCAAACGGCGGGATTTTTTAGTGGTTAGTGTAAGTGCAAGTGGTTAGTGGATGTGTGCGGCGAATGCCGCACATTATAGTGCCATCACTTACCACTTACACTAACCACTTATCACTAAGGTAAATTTTTATTTGTCTATAAATGAATTTTATTGTTGTGTCATTTATAATACTTGGCGAATCCAAAGGGATTTGGTATTCGGGGCCGCAAGAAAGCCTGCAAAAAGGCGATGCAGCATATTTTTTTTGTAATTTCAATAAAAATAGGAATAAATTTTTATTGAATATTAGGAAAAATGTGCTATTAATATATGTATCCAAATTGGATTAATTTATACGAAAGGGGATAATATGTCTAATCATAAACATTTGGTGGACTTGTTGAAAGTCTGCAGTATTTTGCCAGCCTTGGCAATCATGCCCGCAATGGCAAGTAATGACCCAAATTTATCGGATAATGCGTTTGTTTTAGGTGATGTTGTTACAAACAAAACTATATATGGTGGTGTAAGAATCGAATCGGAAGATCCGCAGGTTTTGGCGTGGCCAGAGTACAAAATGGTTGCGCGTTCCTTTGATTTAACAGGTATAAAAGATAGTAAAAAAGTTTATTTTGGGCCAATTGATTTAACCGTCAGAGAATTGGCAGACGATGAAGAGTTTGCTTGGAATTCGCAACGTTATGATGAAGATGGAAACCCAATAGATTTTGATTTGGCTTCATATAATGATGATGGTACAGAACGCGAAGTAAAAGTAGTATGGAATAATGCGAATGATGTAGATGTAGAAGAACTTGATACAATGGGTCGCTTTTTGGTGCGTGATGACACAAAAGAAGCGGGAAAAGTTACGGTCACCAGTTCGGATGTAATTATGGCAGGGTCCAAGATTACTGCTAAAGAAATTGTTTTCAATGACAGTTCATTAAATATTATTAAGGATTTGCCGGGATTAGCGATTACTTCTGATGGTGTCGCAGAAATTTTTGCGGATGAGCTTGATGTTAAAGGAAATTCGCAAATTGTTGTTGCGCCGGGTACTCAATTGGATATCCAGGCATCGGATATTGAAATTGATGTAGAGTCGGGGCATGCTGTCCGTGCAGAAGAACAGGCTGTTATTAATATTGGTACAGAAGCTGCAGGGAAAATTGAGATTTCCAGTGTAGATAGCGAAGCGTTGGTGGCGTACAATAATGGAATTTTGAATATCGGTGGTGCAGATACAGAATCTGTGAAAATTTCATCCGATACCAATAATGCAGTCTATACTGCTTATGATCGTCTTTTGCCTAATAAGGAAAAATCTATTACAAACATTACAGGAAAGGAAATAGAGATTTCTACGGGAGCGACGGCTGCTTTGGGCGCAATACACGTGGCAAGTAATGTTCTAGATATTGATTATGCAAATTCTGCAACCGTTAATATTACGGGCGATAGTATTAAAATTTTGGCGCCAACGGATATTGATTCTAATGGTATTGGAATTGTTGCGATGAGTAGGGGTATTATCAATGTGGTTGGTGATACAAC
>JAWPOG010000040.1:0-9163 GCA_033345155.1 Alphaproteobacteria bacterium
CCGGCGCATGCCGGTGGGGGGGGGTACTAATTCCCCTCCCTTGGAGGGGGCGGACCGGCGCATGCCGGTGGGGAGGGTTGCTAATTCCCCTCCCTTGGGGGGGCGGACCGGCGCATACCGGTGGGGAGGGTTGCTTAGATAAATAAAAGTTTAGTGGAATGAATTCCATTGATTCTCACCGCCCTTGGCGGGGAGTGTCATGCGCCAGCATGACGAGGGGTGGCTTGTAATAATACAAAGTTTTTTCAGCCACCCCCGTGCGCCATCCCCCGCCAAGGGCGGTGGACATTCAATGCCAATGATTTTTTTGAGACATGAGACATGAATACTTATATAAATAAAAGTTTAGATGAATAGGTTGCGGGCTAAAAGTTCCCCTCCGTCGGCGGCGCGTATGCGCCCCCGGGGAGGGGGTGGACGCGAAGCAGCCGGGGTGGGTTAACCCACCTCCCGGCTGACGCCGTACTCCTCCCAGGAGGAGAATTTGCCTCCGTTCTTAATTTTTCCACCCACTGATGACTAATGACCGATGCCTGATGACTAAGATAAACTTTTATTTATCTAAACAACCAATATGCCTTATGCCCTATTACTTATGCCCTGATAAAAATCCCCCAATCGGGGGATTTTTTATCAAAACCAACCCTTTTTATCAGTTTTCGTTCCAGCAAATTCGTTTAATAATTTTTTCTGCTTATCCGTCAATTTTGTTGGAATTTTAATCGCAACATCTATATACAAATCGCCGAACGTGCCACTGCGCCGTGCCGACGGCATACCATGCCCACGCACACGCAGTTTTTCACCAACCTGGGTACCGGCCGGCACCTTGACTGACAATTTTTTATCGTCAATGGTCTCAACCTCAATCTCGCCCCCCAGCGCAAGTGTCGCAAACGGCACATCTACACGCATTATTAAATCATTACCATGTCGCTCAAAACGTTTATCTGGACGAATACGAACATCCAAATAAAAATCACCCGCCGGCGCACCATTTGCACCCGCTTCGCCCTGCCCCGCCAGGCGCAGGCGCGCCCCATCTTCGATACCGGCTGGTATCTTAACCTCTAATGTGCGCTGTTTATGTTCGGTACCCGTGCCATTACACATCGAACACTTCTTATCAATCTTGCGCCCCAGACCATTACATTCTGGACATGGTGCCTCCATTGCAAAGAATCCCTGGCGCGTTTGAATAAAGCCACTGCCCCCGCAACGCGGACATGCCGGCGCAGGTTTGCCATCGGCGGTGCCATGCCCGTGGCACTTTTCACATTCTACATTACTGGAAAACTTTACCGTATGTGTTTTACCGAAATAGGCATCTTTTAAATCAATCACCACTTCATCCAACAAATCACGTCCACCACGTTGTGGCGCACCGCGTTGTGGTCCACCCCCAAAGTCGCCAAAGCCGAATCCACGCATGGCCTCGCGCAATATATCCTCCATCCCGGCACCACCACCCATATTAAAATGGAACGCACCATCACCAAATGGATTACCGCCAAAGCCAGCACCCGACGCATTACCACCGGCAAATGCAGCCTCACCAAATCGGTCATACGCTGCGCGTTTTTGTGGGTCTTTTAATATATCAAACGCATTATTAACTTCTTTGAATTTTTCTTCGGCGTCTTTGTTATCAGGATTTCTGTCTGGATGATATTTCATCACCAGTTTATGATACGCCTTTTTAATATCAGCATCGGACGCATCACGGGCAACGCCCAAAACTTCATACGGGTTTTTATTCATTTTATATGTCCATATAATTATTCGTTATCAAATATATAGAACACCCCCACAAAAATTCAACCCCTAAGGTCGAAATTCTTTGGGCTTGCGAAAAATTCAAAAATGTTTTAATAATACTAACATTATGACAGAAAAACACACACAAACATATGACGCATCCGACATCCAAGTATTAGAGGGGCTTGAACCCGTTCGCCTGCGTCCTGGCATGTACATTGGTGGCACCGATGAAAAGGCTTGGCATCACCTGCCGGTTGAAATTATGGACAATTCGATTGACGAAGCCGTCGCCGGCTTTGCCAAGAAAATCACAGTAAATCTGATTGATTCAAAAACGATTGAAATTACGGACGACGGTCGTGGGATTCCGGTTGACGAGCATCCAAAATACCCAGGCAAATCCGCGCTTGAGGTTATCTTAACAACCCTGCATTCGGGCGGTAAATTTAACAACAATGTTTACAAGACCAGTGGTGGTCTGCACGGTGTTGGTTCCGCCGTTGTGAATGCGCTGTCATCCGAAATGGTGGTTGATATTGCCCGCGATGGATATAACTGGCACCAGACATTTTCCCGTGGCATCACAACATCGCCAATGACGCGGGGCGAACCAACAAAATCCCACGGCACAAAAATCCGCTTTACAATTGATGATGAAATTTTTGGCACATCTGCCACATTCAAACCCGTCAAAATCTATCGCATGGCACGCGCCAAGGCATTTTTGTCTCGTGGTGTTAAAATAGATTGGCATTGCAACCCAGAATTATTAACCGAAGACATGAACATACCAGCCACAACAACGTTCTTTTATCCGAACGGTGTGGCGGATTTCCTGGCGGAAAAAACAGATTCAAAACCACGCATCCTGCCCCGTATTTTCAGTGGCAGCGTTGATTTCCCAGACGACTGCGGTCGCGTTGAATGGGCATTAACATTTTTAACCGATGAAAACGGCGCCGCATCTGACGATGGATTCTTTTCGTCATACTGTAATACAATTGCAACAATCGATGGTGGCACACACGAAACCGGGTTCAAGTCTGCAATTACCAAGGGAATTAAGGCATACGGTGAAAAGGTCAACAACAAAGCGGCCGCATCAATTATCGGCGAAGACGTTTTTGATTCCGTCGCCGCGATTGTATCTGTATTCTATAAAACACCGCAATTTCTTGGCCAGACCAAGGAAAAGTTATCTAATCCTGAAATTGCACGTTATACTGAAAATGCGCTACGCGATCCATGGGAAATGTTTTTGGCATCCGACCCAAAGACAGCAAATGCGTTGCTGGAATTTGTAATTAACCTGGCGAACGCGCGCATCAAAACAAAACAGGTCAAAGATGTCGCACGCAAAACTCCGACCAAGCGGATTCGCATGCCGGCAAAACTGGCCGATTGTTCCAAACATGGTATCGCCGGCACAGAACTATTTATTGTCGAAGGCGAATCGGCCGGCGGCACCGCAAAACAGGCACGCGACCGCGCGACACAAGCAATTATGCCCCTGCGCGGCAAGGTTTTAAATGTAATCTCAAACTCGGACGAACGTTTTGGCGCAAACAAAGAATTAAATGATTTAATCGACATTATTGGCGCAGGCACCGCACGTGATTGGAACGAAGACAAACTGCGTTATGAAAAAATAATCGTCATGACCGATGCCGACGTTGACGGCAGCCACATTGCATCACTGTTGATGGCATTTTTCTATCAACACATGCCCCAGTTAATCTATGGTGGCCACCTGTATTTATCATGCCCACCGCTGTATAAATTAACATGTGGCACCGAATCGATTTATGTTGATACAGACGAAGAACTGGAAAACCTTAAATCAACCAAATACAAGAATAAACGCGTTGAAATATCACGGTTCAAGGGATTGGGCGAAATGATGCCAAACCAATTGCGTGAAACGACCATGTCGCCAAAAACGCGCAGATTGATACGCGTTGACCTGCCCCCTCGCACCGAAGAAGGGGCCGAAGACACAGAAAAAACGCGTACAATCGTATCTGAACTGATGGGCAAAAAACCAGAATTTCGATTCAAGTTCATTACCGAACACGCACAATTTGTCAAAGATTTGTTTGTATAATCATGCTATGGACCCTGATTTTTATCAGCCTGTATTCATTAGGCCGCATGTTATCACGTCAAGAATTAAAAGAAATCTTGACGCGCACTACCCCAACAACCGGCACAAAACGCAAAAACACATATATTATAAAGCCTGCATTTTTTCATAAATTAAAATTTTTACAAAAATGCAAAAATATACCTGTACGCATTGTTAGTATTAATGGACAAACGGTCAAAAACCCATTTCACTCGCTGATTTTACCTGGGGACGCCACCCACAAAATCGCCACCACTAACCCAACACAGGTAACCTATCAAATAACCGAATATTTGGATAAATATACCCTAGAGCCTGTGCTGATGCTGTTACCAAACAAACAAATATTACCAATTAAATCAACAACCGATACATTCGACCGATTAAATCACGCATCACGCCGCGATTTATTGCGCCGCATACAAAAACAAAAGTAAAAAGTTGACATTTTGTGTTTTTTGTATTATATTAGAATTAACAATAAACCCAAGGATATTAAAATGACTCTTATCAAGAACAATCAAACGCAAAAAGTCGCTGGTCAAATTGTAGTGCCAGAAAAACATGTATCCAAAAAGAAAAAGAACACATATCAAATAATTTTTTCCGAATTTATGCCAGCATACCTGTTTGACCAGGACGACAGCATCCCTCTTGGCATAATCGAAAAAAACGGCAAAAAAACAGATACCAAAACATTATGGTTAAACAGCGTCAATTTCCCAAACCCCAGCGCATCATACACAGCACAAAAACAGGAAATTTTACGCGAAATTATGGGCTATAAACTTTCCACACAAATCATTGAATACCTGGACAAAGAAACCGGCAAGCCCGTTTTACAGGTATATCCAGAAATGGTACATATTTTTGAAGAATACAAAAATGATTATATGTCGCATTTGAATCACGCATCTCGTCAAGATTTGAAAAGACAAATAGCACTGCGTGAGCATTTGAAAAACAAATTTATGACCAGATAAAAACCACCCCCGCCCCGGCGGGGGTATAAAAATCCCCCCAACAAAAAAACATAAGGTTGACATTTTTTGTTTTTGTGCTATATTTATAGAAAACGAACAAAAGGACAAAAAAATGAATTTATTCAAACGCGACAAAACAACAAAAACCACCAATCGCATTGCGATACCGAAAAATCATGTGTCCAAAAAGAAAAAAAATACATACACAGTGACTTTCAATGCACTTTGTCAAATGGAACTTTTCAATCTGTGCGCTGAAACGCCACTACCCGTTATTTCAATAAATGGCACCCCCATGAATACCAACAGCGGCTGGATGGAAACAAAAAAATTTCCAAACCCATGCGCATCAGACATGACCAGAAATAACAAGTTTTTATCGGAAATCATGGGACAAAAAATTTCCTGTCAAATTATTGAATATCTGGACAAAGAAACCAGTCAACCCGTTTTGCAGTTGTACCCAAAAGCATTGTATGTATTCGACGGCTATGAAGGAAATTATGAATCCCACCTGAATCACGCATCTCGTCAAGATTTAAAAAAACAAATAGCCTTGCGTGAAAAATTAATAGACGAATACATTTCTCGACAGAACCAAAAGTAAAAATGCCCCACACTGGGGCATTTATTATTATCCAAACCGATATATTTTTACATAACTGGTATCACTGGTTCCTGAACTGCCACTGCCACCGGCACCGCCATTTACTGATACACCTGTACCAAACAAACCACCTGTTGAAACTGCGCCACCACCGCCACCACCCGAATAAATACCGCTGCTGGAAACATTTACTGAACCATCACCACCACGTAAAATATATGCTGTCACAGTTTCTGTAATTGTAAAATCATACGATTGCATAACCGCATCCGTACCAGTATCAGCATTATTTCCACCGTCCCCACCGGCACCACCACGCAACTCGACACGATAACATCCCGGTTCCAGTTCCACAGATTCGCATTCATTAAAACTGGTTGCCTGCCAATACAAATTACTGCTGCCCAGACTATATACATTTTGTCCATCGCTTATTTTCAATGCTTTTGGACACGCACCAGGACTCATCCCAACATAAAAAATTTCACCATCATGATTCATTATTTTCAACGACGGTTGCGTTTCCTGTACCGTTTGAACCATGATTTGAAAATCGCCAATATTAATTGCAGGCATTTATATCACCTCAGTTAAACCAAATAAACACCTGCCCTTCTGGTGGTGTACCAGATGGCGCAACAGTTGGGATTGTATCGAATCTGACATCATTTCCGGCCGCCACAGTCTGTTCCTTACTTCCAACTGGCAAACGTTCGTACGAAACAGTCCCAGACGACAAATTATCCGCATTTGTTTGATCCAGATTTTGCACATTACCCAAACCAATTTGACTTGCGGTCACCCCGTGCGGATTTTGAACATTTGCTGTATGCGCATCAATTGTATCACCCAACGCATTAACAATTTCATCCACATAACCTTTACTGGTCAAGGCCGCATCCGCACCACAGAACACGAACACAAACAAAACAACTGCACACCACGGCACAGCAACAAAGCGATATAAAAAAGAAACACATGTTCTATACATCCCCCCCATAAAAACCGTCGTTTAGATTCGGCATTAACTGCACCAAAAAAAAGCGAAAATTCAGGGCTAAAAAAATAAAAAAAATGCCAAATCTAAACGTCCCATTAGATTCAGCATAAAAATTCATCCCACACACCAGTAATTATATTGATTTACACAAATTTACACAATATGTTTTTTACACAAAAAAACTAAATCAAAAACAAATAAAAACCCGCCAATGGCGGGTTTATTTTTTTAATTCAAAGGCGCTCCCCAATGCTGCTGAATAGTCCTTTCTGCATCCATCGGACTGACCAAAACCTGCGGTGTCAAAATAACAACCAATACTTCACGCGTCGCCGATGTTTCGCGCGAACCTGACAAAGCCATAAAGTCAGGATCACCCAAACCATAACGAGTATCTTCGTTTGTTTGCTTTTCAAAACCCGACACAACCAACATCTGCCCAGATTCCATGATAACTTCTTGCATGAAACTGCGTTCTTCTACCTCGGGCAATTGTAATGTCACCTCGCCAATTGTTTGGGTTGACATACGCAACAATTCACGTACCGACATACGGAACAGCAACAATATCCGACCATTTTCCAGCACATTTGGCAACAACTGCATTGTAAATCCTGTTTCCAAGTCATCTTGATCAACCGTACTGGATTCAACAGTTGTAAAATTACGAGACTCAAACCGTTTGATATACCCAGTTGTACGGGTATTGCTGACTGGCGCCACACGATTACTGCGGGTTGTTACACCCACATTTGTCACCAAAGACACTTTACCCTGCTTTGCCAATGCTTCTATCAAGGCATTACTGCCCGCCGCCCCTGACAAGGACCCATTCATAATCTGATCATTTGTATATGCCCCGCTAACAACGGACGAGCCCTCCATATGAGTTGCACCAGTCAATGAAGACACAGCATTCGATAACACAGCGATATTCATTGAACTTGCCTCGGTCGAAGCCAGATTATTTTTCGGATTCGCAACAATATTCAAACCAGATGTCGAATTAATCGCTGCTGCCAAATTAAGCCCAAACGCAGAATCATTTGAAAGTGTTACCTGCAAAACTTTAACATCAATGGTAATCAATTGGCTTAACCGTTTATTTTGTCGCTCGATATAATCACCAACACGGGCCAACACCGATGGTGCAGCCGTCACTGTAATTGTTCCCAAACTGCGAGACACAGTAAAATTCGCATTATCTGCCTTGCCTATGATTGATTCTATGGCATTTTCAACCTCGTCCCATTCCTTCAGGGTCGATTCCAAAGACACTTCGTTGGCATTATCAGTTGACACAGCCGTCTGATATGCCACTTCGGTCCCCAGGGCATACAAAGTAAATGTCTTGGTCTCGGTTTCATAAAAAACGATTGAATTTTTATCATAATACCACAAAACATCTAAATCTGTTGCGACCTGATTCAGCAACCCCGATAATTTACCAGTATATGCGATATTAACAACTTTTCTTAATTTATCAGATGACACCTGTCCATCAATTTTCACAGGAATCCCTGTAATGGAATAAATATCATTTGCCAAAACCTGCAACGAAACCGGTTCATTCAACAACAAGGTCACTCCAGTATCAGTTTCAAATCTATTTGGCAAATTATTACGATGCTCCAGCACCACAGATTTATCACCCAGCCACACCCCTTCGGACATCGTAACAGTATCACCACTTGCGACCTTAGCCCGTGGATATTTTGCCATTTCAAACGCATCATACGCATTAATAAAATCCTGATCCACGGATGCGGCCACCTTGACCGACTCGCGTTTTGCGCACCCGGTTGCCATTGCCAAAACAACACTGCACAGAATTAAAAATTTCAATGACTTTCTCATACTTTATTCTCCTACACCATTGTTTATGACATTATTCATCTGCCGTTGAAACCACCAGCACTCTGTTCCCTTTATAGAACTTTGCATATGGAACCGGTGTTGCACGTCCAAAATTACGCACCAACGCAGACGCCACATCTACGAAGCGCCCTTTGAACACAGCGCTGGCCTCAATGGGATATTCACGTGCCGTCGTCCAAACCAAATCCCAACCTTCTTTATCACACCACGATTGCAACACTTCACGTAATGTTTGCCCACTTGCAACAACCCAAGAACGAACTTGATCCGTCAAACGTTCTGGCGCCTCAGCATCTGCATACATATCAACATCATAATCTTGATCATCCAGTGGCGCACCATCCCACAAATCTTCTACTTCCATTCTATCTTGCGCTGCATACTCATCACCATCTACTTCTCTATCAACGAACAGCACATCATCCCATGAACCTTCATCATCCGCATAGGTTGTATCTTCCCACAAATACTCATCTTCTCCGCCATCTTCCATCGCATATTCATCGACAGTTTCAGTCTCTTCCCATACTCCCTCGTCCGCAATCGGTTCACCCGCTGCATAATCGTCATAGGCTTCAACATAACCAGTGTCTTCGTACACCGCTTCATCTGCAATCGGCTCACCCGCTGCATAATCATCATAGGCTTCAACATAACCAGTGTCTTCGTACACCGCTTCATCTGCAATTGGTTCACCCGCCGCATAATCATCATAGGCTTCAACATAACCAGTGTCTTCGTACACCGCTTCATCTGCAATTGGTTCACCCGCCGCATAATCATCATAGGCTTCAACATAACCAGTGTCT
>JAWPOG010000032.1:0-7077 GCA_033345155.1 Alphaproteobacteria bacterium
GTTGAACCAGATATGACGATTGAAAAACTGGGGGCGGAAATCGCTGCGGCAAATAAAAAGGTTGCCAGTTATAAGTGGGTGACGCATTTTGCCATCACGACCGAAGATTTACCACTTACCAGCACACAAAAGGTTAAACACCACGTCGTGCGTCAGAATCTGATTGAGGGTAAATATCCAAATCGACACGAGTAAAAATAAAATCTAATGGCATATCTAAAGTGAAATGTGGGTGTCTCATGTAGCGTTTGTACACTACGACACCCACATTTCGTTTATCTATACCATTATCTTTTATTTTCAATAAATTTTAATTTATCAAATCTAAAACCGTTTACGGGAATCTCATGTAGCGTTTGTACACTACGATTCCCGATTTGTTTTTATCTAAATCATTCTATTTAATTTTATCCCTGTTGCAAGGGGTGGGGCTATTTTCCCAGACACAGTTGGCCAAATGTTTTGTCCAGGACTTCGGTTGTGGTGATTGTGCCCAATATTTTTCCAATTGCATCCGCAGCACGGCGGGTATGCTCGGCAAAAATATCATAGTTATCGTCTGATGCCAATGCGTGTGCCAGGTCGTCGCAGGCGGATTCCAGCAATGTTTTTGTGCGTGCATTGATAGTTAGGGCATTTTCCGCCCCATCCATGATTTCGTGAATTTTTGCGCGCAATGTGTTTAGCAGTGTATCCATTCCATCGCCAGTATGTGCGGAAACGTAAATACAATGTTCAAAGTTCAATGTGCAGAGTTCAGATTTGGATAATAAATCTGATTTGTTGATTATAATGATTTCATTACCACTACCCTGTCGCGATTGCGACACCCCTTCGCCAGACGAAGGGGAATAAATATGCAGGATTATATCTGCGTTTTCGATTTCTTTTTTTGTGCGTTCGATGCCGATTGATTCTATTTCATCGTCTGTTTCACGCAGGCCCGCCGTATCAGACAGGTTGATTAAATATCCATCCAGGTCCAGATTGATTGAAACAACATCACGTGTTGTGCCGGCAATGTCGGACACAATTGCGCGGTTAGTGCCGGCCAGATAATTAAAAATGGATGATTTGCCGACATTTGTTTCGCCGACCAATGCGACATTTATACCACCACGAATTGCGCGTGATGTGTGATAATTATTCAGCGCGGTGTCGATTTCATTGTATAATTTTTCTGTGCGTGTGCGAATTGTTTCGCCAATGTTTGCGGGCAGGTCGTCGGGGCTGTAATCCAGAATTGCCGCCGCATACGCCGATATTTCAACCATCTGTTCGCGCCAGGTGTTGTAAATTTCACTGTCGTGACCCAGCATGGATTTTAATGCGTGTTTGCGCTGAATATCTGTTTGTGCATCCAGCAACGCCGCCAGGCCATCAACATCCGCCAAATCCATTTTATTGTTATAAAATGCGCGTTGTGAAAATTCGCCAGGCGCAGCCATGCGCATCCCAAATGTTTTCAAGTATGAAAATACAGCGTTTATAACCGCAGGCGCGCCATGGGTGTGTAATTCAATAACATCTGTGCCTGTAAAACTGTGTGGGGCAGGGAAATAGATTGCCAGACATTGGTCAATTAAATCACCCGCGGTGTCCGTCAGATTACAAAAGTATGTGTGGCGGGGCGTTACCCCCCCCGTCGCATTCGCGCCACCCCCCCGATGTGGGGGAATCCCTCCCGTCGCGCATTTGCGCGCCACCCCCCCGATGTGGGGGAATATAAATTTCGTAAATGTGTCGTGTAAATTGTCGCCCGATATGCGAATTACCGCAACACCAGATTTTCCATGGCCAGATGATAGTGCAAAAATTGTGTCGTTATTATTCATGCCTTAGTTGCCTTTACTTATCTCTTTCAATGCCATTGGGACCAGTTTGGATACGTCGGCGGTTGGATTTTGATTTACCAGTTTTTGTGCCATATCAATTATATCCAATCGGCGATAGCCCAACGTTTCCAATGCCATAAGCAGGTCGGGCAGGGCAGATGATGTGGATGTGGTTGCACCTGCGTCCGGGGCAAACAGTGTTGCCGATACGCCACCGATTTTGTTCTTTAATTCAACAATGATTTTTTCCGCCATCTTTTTACCAACACCCGGGGCCGTCGCAATTGTTTTTGCATCACCAGTTGCAATCGCAGACAGTAATGTGTCACAGTTTATTGTGCCAAGTATGGCAAGTGCAACCTTAGGTCCCACGCCAGAAACGGCAGTTAGCATATTAAACAGGTTTTGACCGTTCAGGGTTGTAAAGCCAAACAGGCGGATGGAATCTTCGCGGACAACCGTTTCAATCCACAGTTCAACCGTCGATTTGTGGGTCAGGTATTCGGCGGTGAATACTTTATAGCCAACGCCGTTCACCAATAAAATCACAAATCCGTCGCCGATATAGTCAACTATGCCTTGCAATTTGCCAATCATTTGTTATCCTTTTGGGGTAATTTTAATCTAAATAAATAAAAAGGTCAAATATGAGTGGACACAGTAAATGGCATAATATTCAGCATAAAAAAGGCGCAGCCGACGCAGCACGCAGTGGGTTGTTCACAAAACTGGCACGTGAAATTACCATGGCGGCAAAACTGGGCGATAAAAACCCAGATAATAATCCACGCCTGCGCTTGGCAATTTTGACAGCACGCAAGAATTCTATGCCGAACGATAATATCAAACGCGCAATTGAAAAAGCGTCAGGGTCAAATACTGAAAATTACGAAGCCGTACGATACGAAGGATATGGCCCAGGGGCGGTACCGGTTATTGTAGAGGCGTTGACCGATAACCCGCGTCGTACAGTGCCAGAAATTCGCAATATCTTTGGTAAAAATGGTGGAAATATGGGCGAAGAAGGATCTGTCGTATTCATGTTTACGCGTGCAGGTCAGATTATGTACCCTGCATCAATCGGTAAAACCGAAGACGAAATGATGGAAATTATTATGGAGACAGAAGTTGATAATATGGAAACCTCGGAAGAAGGTTTTATCATTACAACTAAACCAGAAGAATTTATCAATGTTCAAAAATTCTTGGCAGATAAATTGGGAGAGCCAGAACAAGCGGAATTAACCTGGTTGCCAAATATGCCAATGGATCTGGACGACGAAGCATATGCGAAACTGGAAAAGTTGGTGGATGCGCTGGATGCGAATGATGATGTGCAGAAGGTTTTCACCGCCGCAGAATAAACAAAAATAAAATCTAATGGCATATCTATGAACGGTGCCGTCCCCTCATGTAGCAATATGTACACTACGGGGACGGCACTGTCCATATCTATACCATTATCTTTCATTTTTGTATAGTTTGTGCTGCGTTGTCGGTTTTGTTTTTATCTAAACTATTTTTGTTTATTCTGTTTCAAGTGCAAGGGGGGGCTTATTCCATATCTATGCCATTATCTTTTATTTTTAATGTAAAAAAAGATGTCTTGATTTTTTGTCTGATTGGTAATAACATTAAATTCATGAAAATGTTTGCTTTGTTCTTTACAACAACTACTACAACCCCGTTGGGGGTATAAATTCTATTGCGGTGCGTGGCACAAATTCTTATAATCAAACAGTTAATCATCTATCTAGAAGTAAAATATAAAGGTTTTTATTATGGTTTATGATATCGAATTAATGCGTCATTCGTTGGCACACGTTATGGCGGCGGCGGTAAAAAAATTACACCCAGATGTTAAATTCGCCGGTGGCCCGGCAATTGAAAATGGATTCTATTATGACTTTGATACGGAATATCGTTTTTCCGAAGAAGATTTTGCAAAAATTGAAAAGGAAATGCGTGATTTAATCAAATCAAATGGGCGATTTGAACAGAAAATTGTTAGTTTAGACGAAGCCAAAGAAATTTTTGCAGACCAACCATATAAAATGGAATGGCTGAATGAATATGATGCGGCGGGCGAAGATTTATCAATCTATACTTTCCGTGATTTTGTTGACCTGTGTCGTGGGCCACATGTTGAAAGTTCCAAAGACTTGCCACGTGATTCTTTCAAAATTCGCAGCGTTGCCGGTGCGTATTGGAAGGGGGATTCGAAAAATAAAATGCTGCAACGCATATACGTTGATGCGTTTGCTTCAAAAGAAGAATTAGAACAATTCTTGAAAATGCAGGAAGAAGCCGCTGCGCGCGATAATCGTAAATTGGGGCGCGAGATGGATTTGTTCCACTTTGAACCGGAATATGCACCGGGGGCCGTGTTCTGGCATGACAAAGGGTACAAGATGTATCGCCGCCTGATTGAATATGTGCGTGCACGTCAGGAACGGGCAGGGTATCAAGAAATTTCAACGCCCGCCGTTATGGACAGATGTTTGTGGGAACGCAGCGGGCACTGGGCAAAGTATGGTGAACATAATTATTCCGGTAAAACCCAAGATGGCAAGGTGTTCTGTATTAAACCTATGTCGTGCCCGGGTGGAATGCTGGTGTTTGGACACGGACTTCGTTCTTATAAAGATTTGCCGTTGTATATGGCGGAATTTGGTAAAGTTCATCGTTATGAAGCGGCCGGCGGTTTGTCGGGGCTGATGCGTGTGCGTGAATTTACCCAGGATGACGCACATGTTTTCTGCACAGAAGAACAATTGGAAGAAGAAGTTGTTAAAATCTTGAAGTTCATCAAGGATATTTACGGCAAGTTCGGCTTTGATAAAATTACAATGAAGTTGGCAACCAGAAAAGAATCGGAATTTCGTATTGGGTCAGACGAAATATGGGACAAGGCCGAGGGTGCGTTGAAGCGCGCACTGGATGCAAACGGCATTGAATATGAAATCGCCGAAGGAGATGCGGCATTTTATGGACCCAAGATTGATAACTATCTGCGCGATTCAATGGGACGTGTGTGGCAGTGTGGTACGGTTCAATTGGACATGAATTTGCCAGAACGGTTCGATTTGTCCTATGTTGGCGAAGATGGTGAAAAACATCGCCCAATTATGCTGCATCGTGCAATGCTGGGTTCAATTGAAAGATTTATGGGTGTGTTGCTGGAATCTACGGGGGGAAATTTACCGTTGTGGTTAAGTCCAGAACCAGTTGTTGTTGCACCGATTTCACAAAAACATGCAGATTACGCAAAAGAAGTTGTCGAAATGTTGCGTGGTGCGGGTGTGAACGCACGTGCGGATTTGCGTGATGAAAAGGTGAACTATAAAATCCGTGAATTGTCATTGGCAAAAACACCAATTATTGCGGTTGTCGGCGAAAAAGAAATGGCAGACAGAAATGTGACTTTGCGCAGATTGGGACAAGAAAAACAGGAATCAATGTTGCTGGCGGACTTTGTCACAATGATGCAAAATAGTGTCAAGATGCCACTGTAAATCAAAGGGGGTAGGATATGAAAAAAGTATTATTACTGTGTGCGCTGGTTGTGGTGCCGGTTGTTGTTGCGGGGTGCGCAAAAAAGTGCGAGGTGGAACCAATCGTGGAACAAAACCAAAAATTGATTGTGCCACCAAATTTTGGTAATATGCCAAAGTAAAAAAATATGCCAAAGCATTTTGTCTTTGGCTTTTTTTGTGGTATAATATATGTAATTAACAAGAGGGAGATTTTATCATGAATGATGATAACAACTTGGATTTATTAGATTTGGATGATAATGGCGCGATGGATACTTTGCCCGAAGTAACGCCTTTTTCGGCGCCTCGTCCCAAGAAACCTTGGCTGTTGTTAGGTGTGGGGTTGGTTATTATTATTTTGGCAACTTATGTAATTATTCGAGCGGTTGGTGATGATTCCTCGTCTTCGATAGAAGTTGATTTGGATGCGCCTGTCGTTATGGATGCGGGTACAGGCGAGGCTGTGCCATCAGATATGAATGTTATGCCACCAGTACAACCAGTTCAGGTGCAACCACAGCCGGCGCTACAACCGGCCCCCCAGCCCGAGGTTAAACCCCAGCCCGAGGTTAAACCCCAGCCGGTGGTGCAGCCAGTTGTGCAATCAACCGCTGGTGTGCCTGTGCGTGTAGTAGAAGAACGCAAAGAAGTTAAATTTAATCCAACAGCAAAACCAGCGGCAAAGCCCGCAGCGAAGCCTGCGCCAAAACCCGCACCAAAAACAGTTGAAAAACCTGTTGTTGGTTCTTGGTATGTGCAGTTTGGTTCGTACAGTACACGCGCATTGGCAGAAAGCGCACAGCGTCAGATTGCTAATGCTCACAAGAGTTTGTTCGAAGGGCATCAGTTTGTTATTTTGGCGGCGCAATTAAAGGATGGCAAGACGACTTATCGTTTGCGTGTTGCATTCAAGACCGCAACAGATGCAAATGGATTCTGTCGGAATGCAAAGTCCGATGGACTGGATTGTTATGTAGCACAATAAGTAAATAGGAGATACAGATGTTTGGACGTTTTGGATGGGCCGAAATTCTGGTTATAGTCGTACTGGTGGTGATTTTGTTCGGGTCGAATAAAATTCCAGGTATGATGAAAAATTTGGCAGATGGATTGAATGTGTTCAAAAAAGAAGTCAAAAAGTCCGAGCCTGGGAAGTCAGAACAAAAAAAGCCAGTGAAAAAGGTCACAAAAAAACAGACTGCGAAAAAACAGACTGTGAAAAAACAGACTGCGAAAAAACAGACTGTTGCTAGGTAAGAAAAAACCCGCCGTTTGGCGGGATTTTATTCGTGGTGCCCCAGAGCCAAAACTCAACGGACTCTTAGGCATCTATCGAAGATTGGACAGCCCTTTTATCTGAATGGCAAGAATTTTGTGAAGAAATTAGCAGAACAGGAACATTCATCAAAAATATTTTTTCTGAAAAATTCTGCCATTACCAGTCTTAAGAAACTTTTCAAAAATTTGTGCTTTTTCCTCGCTATCAAAAGCAATATATCCACGCAAATCCCAAGGTTTAAATTTATTTGTATGAACAGAATTACCGTTATTATGTTCTTTTAAGCGTCTTTTTAAATCATTAGTGCAACCAACATAAAAATGTTCTGGAAAATTTATACTTTGTAGAATATATACATAAAACATCAGAAGTCCGCTTTCATTCACTACGTTCATTACAGCGTGACATCCGTTTCTCTAACTCTACA